>CALICC010000096.1 GCA_938049325.1 uncultured Ilumatobacter sp.
TACCGGCCACCGATCCAGCGGCCGGCCCGAAGCTCGACCGATCCGGCCGAGGAACACGAATCGTCGGAGCGTCGGGGCCCGATGGCCCGATGCCGAGTGATCCGCCAGTGGTGTCGAAATTCGTCATGGTGACTCCCGTGGTTGTTGCGCCCACGCACAACAACACCAGCAGTCACCTAACGATCACTTAACAGGATCCCTGAACGCTGCGGGCATTCGACGACGACCAAGAACGATCCGCTCCGCGCCACCTCAGCGCGGGATGTCGGTCCACGGACCCGTGTCGGCCTTGGGCTCACGCGGGAGACCGAGCACACGCTCACCGATGATGTTGCGCTGCACCTCGTCGGAGCCGCCCGCGATGCGGTAGCCCGGTGCACCCAGCAAGTGGTCACCCCAGGCATACGTGCCCCACTCACCGGTGTCGGCAATCAGTCGCGGCCCCAGGATCGTCGAGACGACGTCACTCATGTGGCGCATGCCTTCGGTCCACAGAATCTTGCCGAGTGAGCTCTCCGGACCGGGCGTACCCGACCGAGCGAGGTCGGCCGCACGCCGGTTGACCAACGACTCGACGCGGCTGCGGATGAACGTCTGCGCGAGCTGGTCGCGGATGACCGGGTCGTCGGCGACACCCATCGCGTTGGCAGTCGCCAGCACCTTGCTCCAGCTCCCGCCAGAGGCGCCGCCGCCCTCACCTTCGGAGTGGTCGCGTTCGAATCCCAGCGTCGTCAATGCGACCTTCCAACCATCGCCCTCATCACCGAGGCGCATGTCGTCGGGGATGCGCACGTCGCTGAAGAAGACCTCGCAGAACGACGAGCCACCACTCATCTGTGCGATCGGTCGGATCTCGATGCCGGGCAGGTCCATCGGGATCACGAACGCTGTCATGCCCTTGTGCTTCACGACGCTCGGGTCGGTTCGCGCAATCAACTCACCCCACTGGCTGAACTGAGCGCCCGACGACCACACCTTCTGGCCGTTCACCACCCACTCGTCGCCGTCGCGCTCGGCACGACACGCAAGCCCGGCGAGGTCGGATCCAGCGCCCGGTTCGGAGAACAGCTGGCAGCACAACGACTCGCCACTGATGAACTGCGGGATCCAGCGTTGCTTCTGCACGTCGGAGCCGAACACGTCGACCGTTGGGGCGATGAGCGTGCGCGTGACCGCGACCGTTTCGTGCACACCCGGCGTCTGGAACTGTCGCTCGAGCCGTCCGAACGCCCGCGAGTGCGCACGGCTGAGGCCGAGACCACCGAGCTCGGTCGGCCATGTGATCGCGTGGTAGCCGCGTTCGGCCTTGGCCCGCACCCACTCCATCAGTTTGTCGAGGTGAGCACGCTCGACCTCGTAGGTCATCGCGTGGAATACCGAGACATCGAACTCGCCCTCACCCCACTCCTGCTCGATCGTCGGCGGACGGCGCTGGAGCTTCGACTCCAAGAACGCCTCGGCCGCTGCGACGAAATCCTCGACGCTGATGTTCGGGTCGATGGAGGCGGGTTGCGAGTCGATCGTGGTCATGAGGCAGGAGCCTTTCGGTCGTCAGGTCGGTCGTTCGTCATGAGGCTGGCGCCGAAGCACCCGGTGAGATTTCAGTGAGTGCGCCGCCGAGCCAGGCGTCACGCAACTTGCGCTTGTTGATCTTGCCCATCGTGTTGCGGAGCAGATCGTCGACGACGTGGAACTCGCGTGGGCACTTGTAGTGGCTGAGTCGTTCACGCAGCCACGCCGACAGCTCGTCAGCCGCCGGCGGTGCAGCTGGATCGATCGCCATCACCAGTGCAATGAGTTGTTCGCCCATGTCAGGATGCGGCACACCAACGCAGCCGACGTCGGCCACGCCGGGATGGTCGATGAGGAGTTGTTCCGCTTCGGCCGGGTAGAGGTTGACCCCGCCCGACACCACCATGTCGTTGAACCGGTCGGTGATGAACACGTATCCGTCGGCGTCCATGTAGCCGATCTCTCCGAGGGTGAAGAGTCCCGGCTCGGGGTTGGAGGCCGCCGTCTTCTCCGGGTCGTTCGGATAGATGATCCCGCGGCCGGTGGCGTCGCGAAAGAAGAGTCGACCTTCGATACCCGCGGGCACTTCGTTCATCTCGTCGTCGACGACGAGCGCGGTGAACGGCTCGACGCCTCGTCCGACCGAACCCTTGTGATCGAGCCACTCCTGGCTTGATATCGAGCAGACCGTGCCGACTTCGGTCGCGCCATATGAGTCGCGGAACACAGGACCGAACCACTCGATCATCGCGGCCTTCACGTCGACCGGACACTTCGCGCCGGTGTGTGCCAGGAGCTTCATCGAGCTCACGTCATACTTCGCCTTCACCTCGTCGGGAAGCGCCAGCATGCGCACGAAGTGGGTCGGCACCATGACGCTGGTCTCGGTCTTGTACCGATCGATCGCCGCCAGTGTGGCCTCGGCATCGAACTTCGAGAGGATCACCGACGGCACCCCGGCACAGAGGAGTCGCATGCCCGACAGAGGACCCGTGTGATACATCGGCCCCACCACGAGATGCGTGCCGAAGCCCGAGAAGCCACCTTGAGCGAGGCGTACGAGGTGCTCGGCCATATCGACCCCACCGGCAAACATCGTGGGCGGCAGTTCGGTTCCTTTCGGACGGCCAGTCGTGCCCGACGTGTACAGCAAATTGGGGCGCGGCACGATGTCGTCGGGAGGGTCGACCGTGTCGCCCGCGGCGAGCCACGCGTCCCAATCGGTGACGCCATCGACGCCGGCACAGCCCCAGCCGATCACCGTGGTGACGCCCGCCTCGCGAGCAGCAGCCACGCCGCGCTCGGCAGTTTCAGGTCCGACGAACACGATCCGGCTCTCCGAGTCGGCGACGATGTAGGCCGCCTCCGAGGCGGTGAGGTGAAAGTTGACCGGCACGGTCGACGCTCCGGCGAGCAAGCCACCGAGATGCGCCAGTGCGGTCTGTGCCGCGTTCTCCGCGAACACAGCGACGCGCTGCGCGTCGCCGAGCTCACCGCGACTCGTTGCCGCCAGCAGCTGATTCGCGCAACGGTTCAACGCGTCGTCGACCTCGCTCCACCTGAGTTCTCTGCCGTCGTCGACCAAGGCGAACCCGTCGGGGTCAGCGTGGGCACATGTCTTCGCGAACTCTGGCATCAGGGTCCGATCTGACGCTGATTGCTGGGCCGGTCGAACGAGCCGGATCTGAACGCAGCGGCATCGATCGCCATCGGCTCGACGTTGGTGTCGATGGTGGTCCCGTGGTGCACGCAGACACGATGCATGATTCGCCACTCGCCGTTGCGCGCCTCGTAGGTGTCGAGGTAGCGGCCGTACCAGTTCGACATCGACCGTTCGTCTTCGTTGAACAGATTGGTCACGCAGTACGCCTCACCGCGGCCCGAGGCGCCGTCGGTATCGATCTCGACACGATGGTTGTAGATCGAGTGCATCGTCCAGCTCCACCGATCGTGGGTGGCAACGACGCGGTCGCAGAACTCCCAGGCGTTGCCGACGAAGACACCATGGTCGTCGGTGGCATCGGGCCAATACGACGACTTCATCACCTCAGCATCCAGGCGATCAACGCCGTACGAGTACCGCCGAGCTGCCTCGCGGCACGCTTCGATCGCAACCAGTTGCTCGATCGTCGGAGTCGGATTCATCACGTCGGCGAGATTACCGAACGGTCATTAAGGTTCTCTCACCCGGCCATGCGAATCCGACCGTCAGGACACCCTTCGATGGACTTCGACCTCACCCAGACCGATCACCTGCTCTCCACGACGCGAGCCGTCCGCAAACGCCTCGACCTTGAGCGCCCGGTTCCGAGGGAGCTGATCCTCGATTGCGTGCGCATTTCCACGCAAGCACCCGCTGGCGGCAACCATCAGAAATGGCGTTGGGTGATCGTCGACGACCCGGACAAGAAGCTCGTCATTGCCGAGGCGTACCGGCGGTCGTACGCGCCGTACATCGCCGCGCAGAAGAAGGCGGTGGCACAGGCTGGCACTGCCGCAGCGTCCGATTCGATCATCGACTCGAGTACGTATCTCGCCGAGATCCTCCATGACGTCCCCGCATTGGCGATCCCGTGCGCGTTGGGCCGCCCCGCGGACGCGGGCGACAAGGGCGGCAGCCAGCAAGGTTGGTGGGGGTCGGTCATCCCCGCCGTGTGGAGCTACTGCATCGCTGCGCGGTCACGTGGTCTCGGCACCGCGTGGACCACGCTGCACCTGCCAGGCGAAGCTGAGGTTGGCGAAGCGCTCGGCATTCCCGACACGGTCACGCAGCTCGCCTGCATCCCGACGGCGTACTACACCGGCGACGACTTCAAGCTCGCGCGCCGCAAACCCGCCGAACAGGTCACCTACTGGAACTCCTGGAAGAACACCGACATCGCGTGACGCGCCACGTGAGTACCCTTTGGTGATGGCGACGAAGGCCAAGTATCCGGGGCCAGCGGCCGCACTGGAGTTGTACGAAGCGCTGATCGCCGCGCACCCCGACGTCGAGCGCAAGGGCGCGAAGAATCCGTACACGTCGCTCAACGGACACATGTTCAGCTTCCTCGACGAGACGGGGCAGATGGCGCTGCGTCTGTCCGACGATGACGCCGCGCGGTTCCTCGAACAGTTCGAAAGCGGCCCAGTGGAGCAATACGGGGCAACCATGCGCGGCTACGTGTCGGTCCCCGCCACGCTCCTCGCGGACACCACCGAGCTCGAAGGATGGTTTGGCCTCAGCCACTCCTGGATCGCGACCCTGAAGCCAAAGCCCACGAAGAAGCCAGCGAAGAAGCGTCCGGCGAAGAAAGCGACGTGACCGTCAGTCGGGGTGGGCAACGGAGATGTTGCCGTCGGTCCACATGACGACGAGGGTGCGATGCGCGATGCGCCACCCGCCCTCGGTACGCACGAGTTCATCCTCGTAGCGACCGGCCACGATGTAGTTGGGGCCGCCAGGCGCCGCCTCGCGAACGTGTTGCGCCTGGAGGTAGCAGCGGTGTGTTGCTGCATCGCCGTCGACGTCGACCTCGTGGTTGCCGACCAGGTGCTGGCTGTCGTCGAGATGCTCGAGGGCGTTGCGGATGCGACCAACGATGGCATCGAGGCCGACCAGCACCTTCGGGCTCGACAGGTTGGCCGTGGCGTCCGGGATGAACACGTCGCCGAGCAGCGACCAGTCCTTCGTGTCGAGCGCCCGGCAGTATCGGCTGGCGACGTTCACGATGTCGCGCTCGTCGAGCAGCGTGCGCAGCTCGGCTTCCGAGATCGTCATATCAACGTCCATCCTCCGTCGACGGCCAAGTTCTGGCCGATCACGTAGCTCGCGGCGTCACTGACGAGGAAGAGCACCGCGTGGGCGATGTCGGCCGGCGTGCCTTTGCGGCCGATCGGCACGTTCGACGATCGCTGCTTCATCAGCGGGCCCATGAGCCCACTCGTCGATGGATCGCTCGGCCAGAAGTGCTCGATCTCGCCAGCGTGCATCTTGTCGAGTGTGGGCACCGGCACGACGCCCGGGCTCACAGCGTTGACGCGGATGCCGTGCGGCGCGAGGTCGACAGCGAGGCTGCGGGAGAAGTGAATCGCTCCCGCCTTGGCGGAGTCGTACCCGGTACCGAGACACGGCAGCAGGCCGTCGACGGATGCGATGTTCACGATCGCGCCGCCGTCACCCTGCTCGACCATACGAGTCGCGACCGGCTTCGAACAGTTGAAGAGTCCAGCCAGGTTGACGTCGATCGATCGACGCCACGAGTCGACGCTCTGGTCGAGGATGCTGCCCGCCTCGTGGTACGAACCAGCGTTGTTGACGAGGATGTCGACGCGATCACCCGTGGCTCCTCCGACGTGGCCGAGCACCGAGGCACACGCGTCCGCATCGGTCACGTCGAGCACGACCGACGATCCGTCGATGGCCGCGGCCACCCGTGCCGCGCCGTCGGCATCGATGTCGGCAACAACCACCCTGGCGCCCGCGGCGGCAAGCGTGCGCGCGATCCCCTCGCCGATGCCCGTTGCAGCGCCGGTGACGATCGCAGTGCGGCCGGTCAGGTCGAGCAAACCGGCGATGTCGCTGCTCATTGCGTCGCTCGGCTCCGGCGGTGACTGCTCATCACGGCGACGCTAGAGAACCATCCTCGCCACACGAGAGTCGGACCCCGCCTGGCCGTTGTTGTTTTGGCTCAAGTAGCGTCAGTTCTCGTGCTCCAAGGACCTGTGCAGATTGCGTACGCGGTGAGCGACACTCGCGCTGCCGCGCGGCGATGGCTTGCCGAAGGCGTCGGACCGTTCTTCCTCCTCGACCACATCGAGGTCCGCAACAGCTGGGTGCGCGGCAAGCCCGCGCCGTTCGACCACTCGTCGGCATACGCACAGTGGGGACCTGTGATGCTCGAGCTGATCTGTCAACACGACGGCGGCGTCAACCCACTGGTCGGCACGTCGGGGGTGCATCATGTGGCCCACTTCGTCGACGATTTCGCAGCAGCTGCTGCGCGGCTCACGTCGAGCGGTGTGGTCGAGTGTCTCTATGCCGAGACAGCGACCGGGATGCCGTTCGCGATGCACGACGCCCGCGCCGAGCAGGGCCACCTCATCGAGATCTACGAGCGCACGAGCCGACTGGCCGCTTTCTACGAGATGGTGCACGACGCGTCGAGCGGCTGGACCGGCAACGACCCGCTGCGCGAACTCTGATCGAACGCCACCCCGCCGAGAACTGTCAGGCGAGCTGGTCAAGCCGGTCAGGTCCGGCGGCCGGCTTCGTGGATCTGGCGGCTCGACCCGATGTTGAATCGGTTCGGGGTCATGCCTGCCGTTGTTTGCCCGGCATCGACCACCAGCGTGTGGCCCGACACGTAGCGCGCATCATCGCTCGCGAGGTACAGCGCGGCCGCCGCGATGTCGGCCGGATAGCCGGCGTAACCCAGCGGCGACCCAGCCGCGATCTTCGCTTCGGCGGCACTCTCGTCGGCAGTGCTCCCCATGACCGACGCGGTCATGGTGGTGACCGTGTTGCCGGGTGAGATCGCGTTGACGCGGATGCCGTTCGGGGCGAGTTCGTTCGCGACCGACTTGGTGAGACCGATCACTCCGTGCTTCGCCGCGGTGTAGGCGTGCGGTCCAAGACCCCCGAGGATCCCGGCGGTGCTCGACGTGTTGATGATCACGCCTGAGTTCTGCTCGAGCATCACACGCGCGGCGTGCTTCACGCCGAGGAACACACCACGCAGCAAGATGGCGATCGAGTTGTCCCAGGCCTCGGTCGACATCTCCGAGATCCGACCGACCGCGCCGACGATGCCGGCGTTGTTGAACATCACGTCGAGCGAACCGAATTCACCAACGGCGAGATCGACCGCTGCGGCAACGTCGTCTTCACGCGTCACGTTGCACTCGGCAAACCGAGCGTTGGGGCCGAGCTCGTCGACCAGCGCCTGACCGGCGTCGACCTGGAGATCGGCAACGACCACCTTCGCGCCTTCGTCGATGAACATGCGTGCCGTGCCCTCACCGATGCCGCTCGCGGCGCCGGTGATCACTGCCACCTTGTTGTCGAGGCGACCGGTCATGAGCCGAACCCGTGATCGACGAGTGCGTTCTGGGTTCGTTCGATGACTTCGGTCCACAGTGCGATCGCCCGCTCGCTGGTGAAGTCGAGGGTGCCGACCGCGAGCACCGGGATCATCCAGCCGCACGCGACGCCGACTCGGTAGTCGGCTTGGAGTTGCTCGAACGAGTAGCCGCTCACCCCGTTCGCCACCAACGTGTCGTGGTAGGCGTGCAAGAGATCGTCTTCATGCGTACGTCGGTCGATCGTCGTCAGGTTCTGGGAGAGGAAGTAGCCGACGTCAGCGGCACCGCCACCTTGGCTGATCGCCTGCCAGTCGATCACGACGACCTCGCCGGCGTCGTCGAAGAAGAGGTTGTCGGCGCGGAAGTCGAAGTGCACGAGCGTGTGCGGCATCGCCGCAAGATCGGCGAGGATCTGCGGCCGGGCTTCGGCGTACGTCGCCACGAAGTCGGCGAGCTCGGGCTTCACGTCCTTACCGAACGCCTCCATGAAGCCGGGGAGCGACGCGTCGTAGATCGCCGAGCCCGCTTGGTTGAGCGGACCATCGATGACCGGGATGTACGACGCGTGTTCGAGCCCGGCACCGTTCCAGAAGCGAGCGTGATGCGCGGCCAGGCCGACCAGCGCGGCACGCGCCTGTTCGGGAGACGTGCCCGTGACCTGATCGCCGAGGGTGAGTCCCGACAGATCCTCCATGAGCAACATGTAGCTCTCGTCGGCGGGCGTCGCACCCGTGACGCACGTGATGTGGAAGATGTCGGGCGTGCGCAGCGGGGTCTGCGCGGCGATGTCGTTGTAGAACGAGTGCTCGCGTTGGTAGATCCGCGTCGGGTGCATCATCTCGAGGATCTCGGGTGACTGCGTGGGGAACTTGGCGACGATCGTGGTCGGCGCCCCTCCGGCATCACCGGCGTATTCCACGCCGACGCTCGCCACCTCGCCCATGAAGCCAACACCAGCGCTCGCAGGGTCGAGGTTGACAGTGGCGACCGACGCATCGGCACCGATCGTTCCCGAGCCGCGCAGCGCCTCGGTCATCCACTCGGCGGTGATCTCACTGGTTGTTGTTGGCAACACGGTCATCAATGGTTCCTTTACAAGAGTTCGGGTCTACAAACGTTCGGGTCGTTGGCGGGTGAGCGGTACGAGTCGGGGCGCGCCGCCTCAGCGGGTCTGAATGTGGCTGCCGTCGGCAACGGGCCCGTCGTCACGGCGCTCGGGTCGAGCAAGGACGACTCGCGCAACGCCGTCGGCCTCGTCGACCTCATGACTGTCGACGCCCTCCCACGCAGGCGGCCCCGAGTGCGTGCCGTCGCGGACGTCGAACGCCGCGCCGTGGAGCGGACACGTGAGGCCGTAGCCGCGTAGTCGCCCTTCGCTCAGCGGCGTGTCGGCATGCGAACAGTTGTCGGTGAGGGCGTACAGGTCACCTTTCACCCGACACACGACGATGCCGTCGTCTCCGATGTTCTCGAAGCAACGCATGTCGCCGTCGGCCAAGTCGGTGAGGTCGCCGAGTTCGATCGAGTCGTCCGGACCACCTGCGTCGATGCCACTCATGCAGGCCCCATCGCGACAAGGCGATCGATGTTGTCGTGGAAGAACCGGATCCGCCGTTCTTGCCACGGCATGTACTCACCTCGGAACCCGCGCGACCTCAGGCCTTGCTGCTGCGTGTTCCAGATGGCGACATCTTGGTCGATTCCCGGACCGCACGACACCTCGCCGGCGCGCCCGGTCTGGTGTTCGACCTGGTGGTCGACCGAGACCCAGTCCTTCATCGAGTTCGAGTAGTACTCGTTCGATCCTTCGGGGAACAGCGTGAGATACCACATGTCGAAGAGGCACTTCTGCGGGTCGGTGGGGTGCGGCGTTGCTCGAAGCCAGATGCAACCGTCGGGCTTCATGCTGAACGAGATGCTCGGGAACACCGTGTAGTGGTAGTTGTCGGTCAGCTGCTCGTCTGAATACCGCGAGAAGTCGTACCCCTTGGCTTCGCCCTTCTCGCGCTTCGCGCGTTGGAGCGCCTCGCGTAACGCGACCGGGTTGTCGCGGATCGGCTCGATATCGACCTCCCAGAACTTGATGTCGGCCGCCAGACTCTTGAACGTTCGCTCGGGCTTGCCGGTGTACTGCGGGCCGGGTCCACCACCGGGCATCAGCATGCGCGCGTGACCCGACTCGTACAGGTCGAACTGGCAGCCGCTGTGGTGCTCGTTCATCGCCGGGACCGTCTGCGGGTGCACGTACGGGAGGTGGTAACTCTCGTTGAAGTTGTCTTGGACGCACTTCCAGTTGAAGTCGCCCTCGACCGTGACCCAGTGCGTGCGCTTCATGTTCTCCATGCGGTAGGCGTCGAGATGGTCGGCCACCGGGTCGAGCCACTCACGCAGCGGCGTGCACTCGGGGTCCATGTTGAACCAGATGAATCCGGCCCAGGTGTCGGACGGCATCTCGACGAGGTTGCGCTTGCCGCATGGGCTCCCCTGCGGGAAGTCGTCTTCGTCGTAGACCCAGTTCAGTCGGCCGTCGGTGCCGAAGCGCCAGCCGTGATACGCGCAAGCGAACTCACCGCTGACGAGCGAGCCGACCTCGGCGGTGACCAATCGGTTGCCACGGTGTTGGCAGACGTTGAAGAACACCCGTACCTGCTCGTCGTCACCGCGAACCGCGATGACCGAATCGCGCCCGATCTCGTAGGTGATGTAGTCGCCGGGCTCGGGAATCTGGTCGACCCGTCCCGCGACCTGCCACACCCGGGGCCACACGGTCTCCTCTTCGACGCGGGCGAACTCGGGCGACCAATACCGGTCACCGGAGATCTTGTTGTCGCTCAACGCTGGTTCGGCCGCCTTGGCCCGAGTGATTCCTCGAACGCTGACCTGTGCATCGACCGTGTCGGTCATGACCTTCCCCTTCGGCAAATCGACCGCCTGCTCCATCTCGGGCGAGTCGTCCACTGCGGATTGCTCGACTCGCCCTCGATTAACCTAACGCACGTTCAACAAGTCGGTCTGCTCGGAGGAGCCCCCAGCGCATCGACACCAGCCAGCGCCACCACACGTTCCACGACGGGCACACATGCACGCAGATCAACCGCAATCTCGACCGGTCATCGAGCGATGATCCGCGGCATCCACCACGTTGCCGTGTCGACCCCCGACCTCGACCGACTCGTTGCGTTCTACACCGACGTCGTCGGATTCGAGCCCGTCATGAACACCGAGTGGAGCGAGCGGCCTCTCGTTGACCGCATGATCGGACTCGACGGCTCGGCTGCGCGCCAGGTGATGCTCAAGGCGGGCAATGCGTACCTCGAACTCTTCGAGTACTCGGCACCCACCCCGCGTCCGAACACCCCCGATCGGCCGCCGTCCGACCACGGCTACACCCACATCTGTCTCGACGTGACCGACATCGACGCCGAGCACGCCCGGCTGTCGGCCAACGGCATGACGTTCCATTCCACCCCGCCGACCGTCGAGGAGATGGGCGGGGTCGAACGACTGCGGGCGATCTACGGGCGTGACCCCGACGGCAACATCGTCGAACTCCAAGAGGTGCTCGATCGCCGTCTGCCGTTCGTGCTCGACGTTCCCGGATCGGACGCCTGAACCATGACCGACCAAGTCACGCCGGTCAGCGTGCAGCCGGGCGAGGCGCGCTGCCCCGGCCCGAGCACGCGCGACCTGATCCTCGGCGATTCGACACCACCACCCGCCGCTCTCCTCGAGGAGTCGTACACGTTCGAAGGCGACGACGACATCCCGTACGAGGAGTTCACCTCGGCGGCCTACGCCGCCGACGAACACGACCACATGTGGTCCCGAACCTGGCAGTGGGCATGCCGCGTCGAACACATTCCTCAACCAGGCGACTACTACGTGTACGACATCGGCGACCGCTCGGCCCTCGTCGTGCGCGGACCCGACGGAACGATCAAGGCGTTCCACAACTCGTGCCTCCATCGCGGCACCCAACTCAAGCCGCCGGGTTCGAACGGGTTCTCCCAGAAGCTCCGATGTCCCTTCCACGGCTGGACCTGGTCACTCGACGGCGACCTGGTCGACCTGCCGTGCGAGTGGGACTTTCCCCACGTCAACGCCGACGAGTTCCAGCTTCCCCAACTCCGAACCGGTGAGTGGGGCGGGTTCGTGTTCGTCAATTTCGATGACTGCCCCGAGGAACTGATCGCGCCGCCACTCGACGAATACCTCGGCGTGCTGCCCGACCACTTCGCCGACTGGGATCTCGGCGATCGGTACGTCGAGGTCCACGTCCGCAAGAAACTGCCCGCCAACTGGAAGGCATCGGCGGAGGCGTTTCTCGAGGCGTACCACATCCTCGAAACACACAGCCAGTCGATCTACACCGCCGGTGATGCCAACGCGCAGTACGACGTGTTCGGCGACAACGTCACCCGATTCATTCACACGATCGCCACCACGTCGCCGCACGTGCCCGCCGAGAAGCGGCCCGACGAAGACGCCATGTTGAACATGTTGATGGCGCGCAAGAACCCCGGTCACGAGGTGCCCGCCATCCCTGAGGGTGAGCGCGCTCGCGATGTCTACGCACGCCACATGCAAGAGGTGCTGGGTGAGGCGTACGACAACGACTTCTCCGACCTCTCGGTCGCCGAGACCATCGACTCGATCGAGTACCACCTCTTCCCGAACGCGTTCTTCTTCCCGGGTCTGCAGATCCCGCTCACCTACCGGTTCCGCCCTGATGGCCCCGATCCGGATCGCTGCATCTACGAAGTGCTGTTTCTCCGTCCGAAGCCACGTTCGGGCCAGGTGCCCGAACCGGCGGAGCCGTTCGATCTCGACGTCGACGACAGCTACACGACCGTGCCCGGCCTCCCCACGTCGCTCGGCCAAGTGCTCGACCAAGACACCACAAACCTCGCTGCACAGACGCGCGGTTTCAAGTCGAGCAAGAAGCGCGGTCAGACCCTCGGCAACTACCAAGAGGTTCGAGCCCGCCATTTCCAGTCGATGGTTCGGCGCTACATCAACGAAGGTCGAACCACCTCAGCCACGAAGAAAGCAGCAACCACATGAGCAGAGATGCAATCGCAGACCTCGTGCACCGATATGCCGATGCAGTCGTTCGTCGCGACCCTGAGCAGTGGTCGACCACCTGGGCTACCGATGCGGTGTGGGACCTCGGCAAAGGCCGACGCGTCGACGGTCGCGAGGCGATCCTCGCGCTGTGGAATTCGGCGATGGACGGTTTCAAGGCGGTCGTCCAGAACGTCGTGAACGGCACGGCCGAGATCGACGAGGCGGCGGGCACCGGAACCGGACGCTGGTACATCATCGAGCACTGGAATCGCGCCGACGACTCACGGGGCATCCTCCTCGCGTACTACGACGACACGTACAAACGCGTCGACGGCCAGTGGTACTTCGCGAGCCGCGAACTCATCATCCAATACGGCGGACCACAAGACCTGTCGGCCGACTTCCAGAACGCTTGGAGCTGATCGAACATGGCAGTACTCACCGCAGGCTTCGCCGCAGAGAAGGGCGACGAACTCGCGCTCGCCGATGACAACGGCACCGAGACGTGGAGCGAGTTCAACGAACGCGTCAACCGCCTCATCCACAGCTTCCGCGACGCTGGTCTCGCGTCGGGCGACACGGTCGCCGTCATCAGCGGAAACTGCAACGAGTGGTTCGAAACGGCGTTCGCGTGCGCGAACTCCGGGCTCATCTTCGTGCCCGTGAACTGGCACCTGGTCGCTTCGGAGATCGCATACATCCTCGGCGACTCAGGCGCGAAGGCGGTCATCGCCGGACACCACTTCATCGACGAGATCGCCAAGGCACTCGACGACGAGCAATCCGCAAACATCGAACTCGCGTTGATCATCGGTGCACCCGCCACCGGACGGTTCCAGCACTTCGACGACTTCCTCGCGGCCGGTTCGCCCGACGAACCCGCCGAGCAGAGCTTCGGCGGCCCGATGTTCTACACATCGGGGACGACCGGGCACCCCAAGGGCGTGCGCGGGTCGCTGACTGCGATGCCCGATGGGGCCGACCCGTCGATCTGGCAGCTCATCGGCGCCGGGTTCTCCGAGATGGTGGCCGGAGGCGGACGGACCGTGCTCTGCGGGCCGTTCTACCACTCGGCACAGTGGGCGTTTTCGTTCCTGCCGATGCTCAACGGTTCGGCAACGATCATGCAGCACAAGTACGACAGCGCGGGCGTGCTCAAGATGATCGACGACTACCAAGCGACCAACATCCACCTCGTCCCCACACAGATGAAGCGGCTCATCGACCTGCCCGACGACGTGAAGTCGAGCTTCGACGGCTCGTCGTTGAAGATCGTCCTGCACGGCGCGGCACCGTGTCCACCGGTGGTGAAGCAGTCGATGATCGACTGGTGGGGCCCGGTCATCACCGAGTACTACGGCTCGACCGAAGGCTCGGTCATCACACTGATCGACTCGAACGAGTGGGTGGTGAAGGGCGGCAGCGTCGGCAAGGCATTGCCGAACATGGAGATCCTCGTCGTCGGCGACGATGGCACCCATCTCGGGCCGAACGAGTCGGGCACGCTGTATTTCCGCAACGCGATGGGCACCGACTTCGAGTACCACAACGCCCCCGAGAAGACCGCCGACAGCCACCTCGAGCCCGGCGTCTTCACGACCGGCGACGTGGGATACCTCGACGACGAGGGCTACCTCTGGCTCAGCGATCGCAAGATCGACATGATCATCTCAGGTGGGGTCAACATCTATCCCGCCGAGATCGAAGGCGTACTCGGTGGGCATCCACTCGTCGGCGACGTTGCGGTGATCGGCGTCCCGAACGAGGAGTTCGGCGAAGAGGTCAAGGCAATCGTGGTGCCGAACGACGGCGTCGAAGCGAGCGATGACATGGTGGCCACGCTGGTGGCGCATTGCCGCGAGCATCTCGCCGGCTACAAACGCCCACGCTCGTTCGATTTCGCCGACGCACTCCCGCGCACCGGCACCGGCAAGATCCAGAAGGCCAAGCTGCGCGGGCCTTTCTGGGAAGGCCACGACCGAGCGATCTGACTCGTGCCCACGACCGGGCTGAGCCGCAAGCTATCCGGCGGCCCAGTGGATGGCATTGGCGAGGATCCGACGGAAGTTGGGGTCCGCGTAGGTTTGTGGGCCGTCGCCGAACTGGATGTAGGCAATGGGTGAGGCACCGACCTGCTTCGTCCACGCCACCAGGTCGCTCCCGGGCGGGTGCGTCCAGCCGGTCGAGTCGTTGAGCGTCCCGCGGATCGCGCGATCCGCCGAGTAGAAGTTCTCGTCGACGAACTCGTAGGTGCTGCGCATCAGCGGACGTACGTCTTTGGTCAGCACCGGGTACAGATACACCTCGTCGGTGATCGTGAACGACGGTTCGATGCCCGCGCAGATCGGATGATCCGGGTCGAGGAGCTCGACGGTGTGGGTGACGTCGTGGCGATAGCCCGAGTCGGGGTAGTCGACGCCATCGAGCGCGGCCGGTTGATAGTGGAATCGACCGCCGACGACGTGCGCGTACTCCTCCCACGCGGGCCAGCCGGCGACGGCGTGATGCATGAACACCATTCCCTTACCGGCGTCGAGCAGTGCTCGGAACTTCTCTGCGTAGCCGTCAGGCGGCTCGGGGAATCGGGCGGGCGGGTCGCTGCGAGTGAACTCGATGCCGGGCATGTCGTACATCACGAACGCGTCGAAGTCCGCGGCACGTTCGGGCTCGACGAGTTCCAGCGCCTCGGGGTGCTCCACGTGCGTCCACTCGACGCCGGCCATCTCGTCGAACATCGCGAAGAACGGCTCGGCGTCGAACGGATGGCCTTTCGTCACCACGGCGACCCGAGTCAGGCGATCCATCCATGCAACGTAACGACGGAGGCAGCTCCGGCACGAGGCAGCGAAACGTCGATGCGTAAGGTGAATCCGCCAACGACGGAGCAGCGATCGAGCAGCGCTGAGAACAACATGACGGGACACGACATGACCACGGACGACACGAACACCAGCGGCTGGATCGGCGACTCGGAGCTCGGGGAACGCTTTCCTGCCTGGACCCGCGGGAACGCCGCCGACGTGTTTCCCGACCCGTTCAGCCCACTCGGCAAGAGCTTGGTCCTGCAACAGGCCATGTCGAAGGGTCTGCGCGATGCGTACATCGATCTCGGCGCGTTGAACTATGACGAGTACGAGAACCCGGACGCGCCCGATCTGTTCAAGATGTTCGGCGGCTATGTCTACAACCCGCTCACGATGACGCGGATCTTGGGCGCACGTATGCCGGGCGCATCACCGGAGATGATCGACCAGGCGTTCTTCGACGAGCGCGACGAGGTGCCGCCGTACGACGAGGAGCCATGGCACATTTCGCCCTCGAACGAAGCTCGCCTCGGCGAGTCCGTCGGCTGGGCGATGTCGGCACAGTCGCTGCCGGAGCTCGACGCCGATCGTGAGCTCGTGCGAGCACAACGCGCCAACCGACCCGACTTCGTTGCGATGTCAGACTCCGCCGTGCTGGCCCGAGCGCGGTCGATGGTGCCACTCCTCCAGCAAACGTTCGAGAACGCAATGCGGGTGTCGTCGATGTCGGGTATGGGTCCGGGAGCACTGGGCGCCGTGTGTGAGGCGGTGGGCGATCCGAGTCTGTCGATCCGCCTGCTGGCAGGTATCGAAGTCGACTCGGCAGCGCCGTCACATGCCATGTGGGAACTCGGCCGCGTGGCGAAGTCATCCGCGGCCGTGAGCGCCGCGTTCGACGCCGGCCCCGACGCTGTGCTCGACGCGTTGCGAGCCTCCGACTCTCCCGATGCGGCCGATTTCCTCGAGCGCGTCGATGCGTTCTTGTTCGAGCACGGAGCACGGGCGCAGAACGAGTACGACGTGTTCGCGACCTCGTGGGAGGTCGCACCGCGAATCGCACTTGCGGCGATCGACCTGATGCGCCGTTCCGACGAAGGCCAGGCTCCCGCAGGCCGCAACGCCGCCGCCGTTGCCGAACGCGACCGAATCTCCGCCGAGATCCGCGCCAAGATCGCCGACGACGAAGAACTCGCCGGCACCTTCGAGGCCGGTCTCGGGTCAGCGCAGTTGTTTCTCGCCGGACGCGAGCGCGCAAAGACCAACGTGGTCACGATCATCAACGAGATGCGTGTGGCATTGCGCGAGTTCGGCCGTCGGATGGTCGAGCAAGGCGCGATCGACCAACTCGAGAAGGTGTTCATGCTCACCGACGCCGAACTCGATCGCCTGCGGCATTCGCCCGAGACGATCCGCGCCGAGGCCGACAGCCGGTGGGAGCAGTTCCAGACGCTGTTCGAGCGCAAGCCCGTCTTCGTCGTGAACGGTCGTGTACCAGAACTGTCCGAGATGACGCGACGCGACGCCGGCGACATCGAAGTCGGAAGCGCTGGCACCGTGCTGAGCGGTTCGGCAGGCTCCGGCGGTACCGCGACCGGGCGCGCCCGCGTCATCCTCGATGCAGCCGACCCCGAGGGTCTCGAACCGGGCGACATTCTGATCGCGCCGCAGACCGATCCGTCGTGGGTGCCACTGTTCGTTCCGGCGGCCGGCGTGGTCGTCAATGTCGGGGCAATGGGCAGCCACGCGATGATCGTGTCACGCGAGCTCGGCGTGCCGTGTGTTGCTTCCGTCGCCGATGCGACCGACATCATTCCCGACGGAGCGATGATCACCATCGACGGCAGCACGGGCACGGTGACGATTGACTCGGTTGCGTGACCCGTTCTGACAAACCCGCCCGCGACGGATCCGCGGGCAACCGATGGCTTCCGGGGAATCCGACCGCCGTCGGCGACGACCCCGACTACCGCTTCACGTTGGCCAACGAGCGGACCTTCCTGGCGTGGGTGCGCACGGCGCTCGCCCTCTCGGCGGGTGGGCTCGCGGCGCTCACCGTTCTCGACGACGTGCGGTACGAAGAACTGCTCGGCATCGGGTTGCTCGCGCTCAGTTTCTTGACTGCGGCCACGTCGTATCGCCGGTGGGCGTTGAACGAGCGAGCAATGCGCCTGAACGTTCCGCTCCCACCGTCGCGGCTGCCGTTGATGATGGCGATCGGCGTCGCCGTCGTCGCGCTCGTCGCCGCCGTCATCGCCGCGGTGAATCAATGAGTCGACGATCGCGAGGCTTGCCCGAGCGGCCAACCACCGTCTTCGACTCGATGCTGCAGCACGAACGAACCGCGCTCGCGTGGGAACGCACAGCGATTGCGACGATGGTGTCGGGCGTGCTGCTTGCGCGACACGCGTCCGACGTCAACGTGATACTCGCCGTACTCGGCGTTGCACAGGTGCTCGTCGGCGCTGGCCTGTTGATCTGGACGGGACTCCGTTACGAGCAGTTGCACGCTCCATTGCGTCGCGGCGACAGCCCGGTCCACCCGGCGGCAGCCCGCGTCGTCGGGCTGACCACCGTCGTGTTCACCGCAGCAGCGATGGTCGTTGCCGTCGCCAGCACCATCTGACGCCGCGCGCGGTCATGGAATTGCCGCGTCAAGATGTGTGATGGTCGCCGTGTCGGTCGACGACGGTGACGGCAACGAGTGGAGCCAGCGCACATCCGATTCCGGGTGGTAGCTGCACCAGCGGCCGGTCTTCACACTGCGTTCGAGGTGCGCCGCCAATGGTCGGTCAATGTCGTACAAACGTCGAATCGCAGCGCGAATCCGCGCGGTCACCGTGGAACGAGCCCGTTCAATCGAATCACACTGCGGACGCGAACGACCGCTGATCCCATACGCGTGCGACAGTTGGTCGACGAGTTCGTCGATCTCGCAGTGGCTCTGTTCGAGCCGGCCCAGGTCGTGGTGTTGATCGGCCTCGACTGCGATGGCTTGGAGCTCAATGATCCGCTCCTCGAGCGAACGGCGCATCTGTGTGTCCATTGTTGGGCCGACGTCGGGTTCGAGGGTGATCGCGGCGAGGTCGGCCACCGATGTGTCGCGGCGAGGTGTGGCAATCAACGTCGCGATGTCGATCACACCCTTGGAGTCAGCCACGATCGATGTTGTCCCGTCGATTCCAACCTCCCAGTGGTCTCCGACGCGTCGCCAGACGCCGCGACGGGGTGAAGGAGACGACCGAGCGTGTGCGCATCGATCGGACAGCCTCGCCGCTGCCTTCGCGAGTCCGTCGTAGTCAGTGTCGGAAACATGCGCGACCGGAGAACGGACGATCAGTTCGAGCGCGTCGGCGAGTTCTTCGACAGCGCGGGCAACGCGCGTGATGTCGGGCAGGGTCTGCAATGTGCTCGAGGTCATTGGGGACGTACCTCTTCACCGTCTTCGACGGGTGAGTAGAACGCGGGGTCGAGAACATTGACCTCGGTGATGCTGTCGATCGGAAGACCGCTCAGCGAGGCGGCCTGGCGCAGCGCGCCACGGTCCGGGCTGTCGTAGAGGCAGTACGTTCGCCTGCGATCTGCGGTGACATAGCTCGTGATCCAGTGGACACCCGACTGGGCGTTGTTCTCACCGACGGCGGTGACGGTTGCCCGTCCTGCGTCGGAAATCGGGAGTTCGAATCCGTCCGGAAACACTCGTTCGACGATGTATTTGGGCATGTGGATGACCTCGGTTCTTTGTGTTGTCGTGCTGATGAGCCGGTTGTGTTGCTCATCATCGACAGTACGTACGGGCCCGTCCACGCGTATCGGGGGGTCACCCTGAGTTTTGAGATTCAGCCAAATCGTTGAACTGCCGGAACGCTCTCGTCGCCTCACGCCTGGTTCGAACGCCAAGCTTGCCGAAGACTGCGGATAGATGATGTTCGACTGTCTTGGCACTGATGAACAGACGCGATGCGATTTCGGCGTTGGTGTGCCCCGCTGCCGTGAGCTCGAGCACCTGCTGTTGTCGGTTCGTCAATCCCGCAGGGTGTTCGCGGCTCGCTCGACGAGGACCACGAGGGATCTTCGTGACGCCACGTGCGCGCAAGCGATGGCGCAGCCAGGTCGCTGCGGGCCGAGCGCCGAGGTGATCGAGGCGATCGAGAGCATGGAGCTGCGCCTCGGGAGGGCCATCGGCTCGAGCAAGCGCTGCTTCGTACGGATTGCCGATCGAATCAAACTCTTCGGCCGCGCGTTGCCAGTCACCCTCGATGTGTGCGCGGAACGGTGCGGGCATCGTCTCGCTCGCATCCACTGCGCCGCCGAGTCTCCACAGCCACCACCCGAGCTCACCAATCGCCCACTGGCTGTCAGTCAGCAACGCCTCCTCGAACGCTGGCGCCAAGATCTCGCGCCCACGCTGCTGACTGCCGGTGAGCCATTCGTGTTCGGCCTGAGCACAAATCAACGTCCAGCGATACTGAAGGTCCGCTCCAGCGCCGATCTCGAGGAGATCGCTGACGATGCGATATCCGTCGGCGTCGCCACGTCGGATGCCAAGACGCCCCATGGTCCCGCCGATCGTGAGGTCAGCCATGCTTGAACCATTCGGGCGCTCGACCCGCCCAAGAACGGTTTCGGCCAGGTCCCACCGCCCCTGTTCGAAGTGCACCCGCGCCAGCCAGCCCATGGCGTAGCGGGTGTACAGGTCGGCATCGCGCGACTCGCTGAACTCGATGCTGCGAGTCAGCCAACCGACCGCATCGTCATACTTGCGAACCTCGCCACAACCCGTGCCCAGGTTCAGCAGCGCGACCGAAATCGCTGACGCGTTGTTGGTCCTCTCGCCGAGCTCCAAGGATTCTCGCAGCAGTTTGATGCCTCGGTCTGCATCACCGCCAAGCCCAAGCTCGATGCACCCGGAACAGTTGAGCATCTGCGCAGTGGTGTCGTCGTCCAACAGTTCGAACGCGCGCACGCGTTCGATGTAGCGGGTCGCCTCAGCGCGTTGCCGAGCAAGCATCGACAGTTGGGCTCGCCGCACGAGTGCACTGGCGACTGCGTTCGGGTTGCCGAGGGATTCCGCAATCGCAATGACGCGATCAGCGAGTGAGTGAGCCTCATCAACCCGACTGACCGCCGTGCGGTGACGGGCAACGACCTGCAGCGCTTCGTGTACGAGCGATCGGTCAGTCGAGTTTTCTGCGAGACCAAGCAGCTCGTCCGCTGCGTCCGCCGCCGCCGCGCTGTCGGCAAGATTGCTCCCGACGAGTGCGGCCAGGTAGGAACCGAGCACGTTGATCAGCACGGGTTCCTCCAGCGAGCGGCGATGGGCCAACACGGATTGGAGGTACGCGATCGTCTCGTGGTGAGCGAGTTGTCGGGCCGCGGCAGCAGCAGCGGGAGGGCAATACCGGACGATGGCCTCAGCATCTCCGCAGCGCTGGGCGTGATGGGCAAGCCGGTATTCATCGGCTTCAGCGCTGTCGCTGAGTAGCGACAGCATCGATCGATGCATCTCGCGCCGGTGCGGCACCGTCAACGACATCTCGACGGCGCGACGCGCCAACTCGTGACGGAAGCTGACGCCCTCGTCGTGCGCGATGAGGGTTCCCGACGCGAGCGCATCGTCGACCGCTGTCGCCGACGCAGCAGCGACCTGCTGTGCGGCGCCGAACGCCATCGCCCTCGGAGCGATGGAGACCGCCTCGACCAATCCTCGGACCTCCGAAGTCAACCTGGCGACTCGAGCCATCACCGCACCCTGGACCGAGGCGGGAACCTCGTCACCGTCGTTCGCGAGGATCTCGGTGACGAAGAAGGGATTGCCACCCGTCACTGCATGGATCTCCTCTGCACGACCGTCGTCGCAGAGCAAGCGAACCGCTTCGACGCTGAGCGGTGCCAAGTCGACGCGCTCGAAGCACGACGAACTGGCGATGTCTCCCAGCAACACACCAACTGGATGGAGTGGGTCGATCTCATCGGTTCGCAGAGAAACGAGCAGCAGCGTGTTCGTCTGATCGATTCTGCGTGTCAAGAAACGAAGCAGGTCGAGCGAAGCCCCGTCGGCCCAATGCAGGTCCTCGATGATCCACACGGTCGGGTCGTGGGCGCGGAGAGCGTCGAGCGTCGACTGGAAGACTGCGGCGCGATCCCGTCCCGCGAGATCAGAGCTCGCCAGCCCAAGGCTGGACGCAATCTCGTGGAGCGGAGCGAGAGCAGCCGGCGTGGTGAGTGGGTCGAAGGCACTCGAGAGCAGCTGGGTTCCGGCAGGCAGCTCTGCCCCGAAGCGCCGGATCAGCGATGACTTTCCAACGCCGGCCTCGCCACCAACAGCAACCAGGCGGCCGGCGTCGCGGCGAGCATGGTCGGAGATCGCTCGAAGTCGCTCGAGATCGTGCGCACGTTCGAGGAGCCCTTCACCGTTTGGTCTCAGCGGGGCCATCACCGTCTTGGTACGGCTCGACTCGATAACGACCGCATGCCTCAAACGTAGTTGGCGCCCGTGATGGCCTGACGCGCGGCACCCGTCGAAGCACCGTCCCGCTGGGTTTCCGACACCGACCGGACGCAGGTCAGGTCGGATAGGCGTCGTGTCGGTGCAGCCAGGCCATCGTGAAATCGAGCCCGTCTTCGTCGCGACCCTTCGGCGTGAGGTCGAGCATGTGGTAGGTGCCGTTCAACATGTCGAGGCCGCGAGCAAAGGTCTGATAGCTCAGATACACGCGACCGTCGCGCTCGTTGAACACGCTGATGCCGGGCATCTCGTCACCGAACGCGGGCATCGTGCCGTGGTTGTACCGCGCGGCGCCCGACTCCATGTCCTCGGCAGAAAAGCTGACGCCCATGTCGAAGTTGAAGCTGCTGCCCGCTGACGAGTACCACGGGAACGTCCACCCCATCCGAGTCTTGTACGACTCGATCTCGGCCAACGGCGCTCGAGACACCGCGGCGAACGCCGTGTCTCGAGCGGCCAGGTGGACCGCTGTTCCGTCGTAGTTGTCCGCCCAGAACGAACACGATGGACAGCCCTCGTCCCAGCCCGGGCCGAGCATGAAGTGGTACATCAACAGCTGGCTACGACCTTCGAACATGTCGACGAGTTCTCGGGGACCCGTGTCGGTCTCGAAGGTGTATCGGGCGTCGACCTCCACCCACGGCAACGTGCGCCGCTGTGCGCTGAGTTCGTCGCGTTGGCGCGTGAAGGCCTTTTCGGCTTCGAGGTGATCGAGGCGAGCCGTGAGCCACGCTTCTCGATCGACGATGTTGGGTGTGTCTTGCATCGACTCGTCCTCCATCACATGTTGACTTCGAAGGTCTCCGCCACTTCGACCGTGCCGCCTCCGAGCGTGACCACCGGACAGCCTGCGGCAATCGTGCAGGCGGCGTCGATGTCGTCGGCCTCGATGATTCCGTAGCCGGTCACCGGATTCGGTCCTGCACCGTCGGTCACGCCGTCCGAGCCGACCGTCTTGGCGACTGACGTCGGAGCACCCATGTCGACGAATGCGGCACTGTTCGATCCCATCCAGTCACCCCAGGCCGCCATGTGCTTCGCCTGCTCCTCTTCTGAATCGGGCATGCCGCCGCCGTGGTAGGCAAACAGAAACTTGGTCATGACGTTCTCCCTTTGGGTTGTGAGGCTTGGGTTGTGAGGCTTGGGTTGTGAATCCGCGTCGCGAATTCGTGCTCGTTTCTCGCAGCTGAAGTGTAAGCACACGCGAACGTAAGCGTCAACTAACGAATGGGGTATGCTCGTCTCGAATCACCTCACTCTGATCGGAGAACGAATGGATGCAGCAGCTCGAGCCGTTGCCGAACCGACCCGCCGCGAAATCCTCTCGTTGGTGCGCGACCGCGAGCGCAGCGTCACCGACATCGCCGACCATTTCGACGTCACCCGCCCGGCCATCAGCCAGCACCTTCGAGTGCTCACCGACGCAGACCTGGTGCACGTGAGGAACGAAGGGACGCGGCGGTTCTACCGAGCTCGACCCGAGGGGCTCGTCGAACTGCGCGACTGGATGGCAGGGTTTTGGACCAACGCCCTGCACACACTCGCGGTCGAGGTCGAGCGCGACGAATGGAACCGCAAGAAGACGAGCAGAGAGCAACCCAAGCCGTGACCAGCATTCCCACGCCGACCGATAACGACCTGGTGCTGACGCAGCGAATTGCAGCACCCGCCGACACGATCTTCGACTTCCTCATCGACCCCGACAAAATGGTGCGTTGGATGGGCGTCGAGGCACGACTCGACCCGAACCCTGGTGGCGAGTTCTGGGTGGACGTGAACGGCACCAACGTCGCGAGGGGCACCTACGTGGAAGTCGACCGACCGAACAGAGTGGTGTTCACGTGGGGATGGGAAGACACCACCGACGTCCCACCGGGGTCGAGCACCGTGACCATCACGCTGACTCCCGACGACGACCACACTGTCGTCGAGCTCCGCCACGCGGGTCTGCCCGGCGGCCCCGAAGACCGGCACAAAGACGGCTGGGGCCACTTCTTCCCGCGCCTCGCCACGGCGTCAGCCGGAGGCGACTCAGACACCACCTGAGCGCGCATCGCTCATTGGGTAGCGGCGGTGCCGGAACCAAAAGGACCCAGCAGCTCCACTGGGTAGCGGCGGTGCCGGAACCAAAAGGACCCAGGGATCAGTCGGCGAGGCGTTCGCCGTCGGCACCAAAGATGTGCACGGGGCCGTTGATGCTGATCTTGAGACGATCACCGCGAGCGATGTCGCTCTGGCCCGACTCGCGCACCACGACGATGGTCTCGCCGCCTTGGTGCTGCACTCGCACGTGGAGGAACGACTCCGATCCGAGCGCTTCGACGACCGACACTTCGCCGTCGACACCTTCCGAACCAACGGCCAGGTGCTCGGGGCGGACGCCGACCGTGAACTCCGGCTCCGACTGCGCTGCGACTGCCGCAGCCACACCGGGCGACAACTCGATCGGCAGGCCGATCGCATTCAGCGAACCGTCGATTCGCTCGGTGTCGACCAAGTTCATCGCCGGCGAGCCGATGAATCCGGCAACGAAGCGATTGACCGGTGCGTTGTAGAGCGTGCGTGGCGCGTCGACCTGCTGGAGGATGCCGTCCTTGAGCACCGCAACGCGGTGGCCCATCGTCATGGCTTCGACCTGATCGTGGGTGACGTAGACCATCGTGACACCGAGCCGCGCCTGGAGGTCGGCGAGTTCGGTACGAGTCTGGACGCGGAGCTTTGCGTCGAGGTTCGACAGCGGCTCGTCCATCAAGAAGACCTGCGGAGAGCGCACGATGGCGCGACCCATGGCGACACGCTGGCGCTGTCCGCCCGAGAGGTTCTTCGGCTTGCGGTCGAGGTACGGCTCGAGGTCGAGAATACGCGCGGCCTCGCGGACCTGCTCCATGCGTTGCGCCTTCGGCACGCCCGACTGCTTGAGCGCAAACCCCATGTTCTCGGCGACGGTCATGCTCGGGTACAGCGCGTAGTTCTGGAAGACCATCGCGATGTCGCGGTCTTGCGGCGGCTTGAGTGTGACGTCGACGTCGTTGATGAAGATGCCGCCTTCATTGACCGTTTCGAGGCCGGCCAACATTCGCAGAGCGGTGGACTTGCCAGAACCGGACGGTCCGACGAGGACGAGCAGTTCGCCATCCTCGATGTCGAGATTGAGGCTGTCGACCGCAGGGATCTCGCTGCCGGGATAGATCCGGCTCGCTGCTTCGTATCGCACTTCAGCCATGACGCTGCTCCAGTTGGTGTGTGGTGACGGTGAGATTCGCTTCGATCACTTGATCGCTCCCATGGCGAGGCCGCGGATCATTCGCTTCTGAGCGACCCAGCCGGCGATGACGACGGGGAACGTCGCGAGGACCGATGCGGCGCTGAGTCCCGCAAGGAACTGGCCTTGGAATTTCTGCTGTGAGTTGACCCACACCGGCATCGTGGACGCACCGGCCGGATTCAACTGCACGGCGAGGAAGAACTCGTTCCACGCGAAGATCACGCAGAGCAGTGCGGTCGCTGCCAATCCGGGCGCCACGATCGGCAGGATCACCTGACGGATCTGGCCCATCAAACTGCAGCCGTCGATCTGTGCTGCTTCGATCAGTTCCTTGGGTACCTCGGCGAAGAACGATCGCAACATCCACACGGCGAGGGGCAGGTTCATCGCCGTGTAGAGGACGACCAGTACCGTCCGCGTCCCCAGCAGGTCGAGGTCGCGAGCGATGATCCAGATCGGCATGATCGCACCCACGATCGGCAAGAACTTCGTGGAGATGAAGAAGAACAGCACGTCACGCCACTTGCGCATCGGGCGAATGGCGAGGGCGTACGCGGCCGGGATGGCCAGCGCCATCACCAAAGTGGTCGAAATCAGCACGATCCAGAACGAGTTGCCGAATGCCTCGGTGAAGCTCAGCAGACCCTGGTTGTCTTCGGTGACCTCGGAGAATCGGTCGAGCGTCGGTTCGAAGAACAGCTTCGGACTCGCGTTGGCGTCGGCTTCGTCCTTGAAGCCGTTCAGCACCAACCAGAACAGCGGAAAGAAGAACAACAGACCGATGATCCAGGTCAGGAGCGCGAGCAGATGAGCGACGACACGGTTCTGACCGAGGATCGGTTCCGCTTTGGGGGCACGGGTCAGCAGTGCCATCAGGAATCGTCCTCCAGCAGGTTGGACAACACACGCAAACCGATGTTGGCGATGATGATCGAGGCGATGACGACGATGATCGAGTACGACGACGCCAGCCCGAATCTGTTACCGCCACCGATCGACCGCTGGGCGATGTAGAAGGGCAGGTTCTTGGCGCCCGGTTGACCGCCGACGATGACTTCGATGTGGTCGTAGACCTGGATGAGGTAGATGGCGCCGAGCAACGTGCCGAGTTCGAGGAACGGGCGAAGCTGCGGGAACGTGATCTGGCGGAAGATGCCGAACGACGTGGCGCCGTCGACCCGCGCCGCTTCGAGCACCGACTGGTCTTGGCCTTGCAGGCCGGCGAGCACGATCAACATCATGAACGGGCTCCACTGCCACACGAGCACGACCACGACCGAGGCAAGCGGATATCGGGTGGCGAACTCGATGGATTCGAACCCGAAGAGGTTGATGAACCAGTTGATGACGCCGAAGGTGGAGTTGAACATCTGCGTCTTCCACATGAAGCCGGCGACGACCGGCATGACGAGGAACGGCGTGATGAGCAGCGTGCGAACGAAGCCCTGACCGAAGAACTTTCGGTCGAGCAAGACGGCGAGCAACGTGCCGACGATCAACGAGAACAAGACCGCCATCACGGTCATTTGCACGCTGACCCAGGCGGCGTCTCGGAAGAACTTGTCGTCGGGCAGGGCGCCGTAGTTCTCCAAGCCGACGAACTCGCGTGGGTCGGGCGTGTCAAGACGCCAGTTGGTCAGGCTGTAGAAGAGCGTGAAGAGGAATGGGATCTGAGTCACCAAGATGGTGAAGATCAGTGCAGGAAGAATCGGAAGGCGACGCTTCCATCCTTCGCGGCGCTCCAGACGTTTGACTTCGTCGGCGCGCGATGTGGCGCTCGATGTGTCGGTGCGGTCGGTAACAGCGGTCGACATGACGCTCCCTCTCCTCGAGATGCCCGGGCTGTGTGCAGAAACAGCCCGGCCGGGCGTACAAGACGCCCGGCCGGGTCAGTGTTCAGTATTCGTTATTCGCGGCTCGGTACTCGTACCGAGCCATGGGTGATCCGAAGATCAGCTGCTGACTTCCGAAGCGATGATGTGGCAGTCGGCGAGTGCGTCGTCGACGCTCATCGAGCCAGCAATCGCAGCCGAGAACAGCTCGGTGCAGCGGGTGCCGACGTCCTGGAACTCAGGAACACCGACGTACTGCACGCCAGGCAGACCGGGCCGCGGCGTGGTGCCGGGGTTGTCGATCGGAGCAGCGAGCATGGCGTCGAGGGTGCGCTGGGCGAATGCGTCAGCAGCCTCGAGGTACTCGGGGCGCTCGTAGAGCGACTGACGGGTGCCCGGGGGAACTGCACGCCAACCGTCTTCCGAAGCAATGAGCTCGTGGTAGTCGGCGTTGGTTGCCCAGTCGATGAACTGCCATGCGGCGTCCTGGTCAGAGGTGCTCACCGGGATGGCGAGGGTCCATGCCCAGAGCCAACCGGATGCTTCGGTCTCCTTGGTCGGAGCGAGTGCGAAGGCCGTGTTGGCCACGACGTCCTCGGGGAAGAGGCTGGCTGCCACGGTGGCGTCGTACCACATGGCGACCTTGCCCTCTTCGTAGAGCGTCTTGCACTCGTTGAAGCTGGAGTTGGCAGCGTCGTCTTCGCCTGCGTCGTTGAGGAGGTCAACGTAGAAGTTGAGCGCCTCAGCGAACTCGGGCTGATCGACCTGCGACTCACCGATGGAGCCGTCTTCGTTGGCTGCCCACCAGGTGCCACCGAAGGTGTTGAGCACGGTGGTGAAGGCTGCACCGAGGTCGCCCCAGCCGGGCTTGCCACGGAGGCAGATGCCGGCCATCTCGTCGGAGTCGATCTCGCGAGCGATCGCCGCGACCTCGTCCCAGGTGGGAGCGTCCGGCATGTTGTCGATGATGTCCGAGCGGTACATGATGAACGACGACTCGGCGTAGAACGGCGAGGAGTAGAGCTCACCGTCGACCGAGAGACCGTTGCGCACGGCCGGGATCAGGTCGTCGATGTCGTAGGTGTCGGACTCGGCGGCGAGGTCGTTCAGGCCGACCAGCCAACCGTTGGCGCCGAACTGCGGCGTCTCGTACATACCAATCTGGACGACGTCGAACTGCTCGCCGCCGGCGCCGACGTCACGGGTGGTGACTTCGCGCAGGGTCTGCTCGTCGAGCACGGTCAAGTTCACTTCGATGCCGGTCTCGGGCGTGAAGTACTCCGCCGCGAGCTCGCCCATGCGGGTGATGTTGTCGTTGCCCACGAGAGCGACGGTGATGGAGCGGTCGCCCGCGGGTGCTTCGTCGCCGCCGGTGTCGGCAGCTTCTTCGCCGCCGGTGTCGGCAGCTTCGTCGCCGCCGGTGTCGGCTGCTTCTTCGCCACCGGTGTCGCTGGCTTCAGCGGCCGTATCGGTGGTGGCGTCGTCAGAATCGCTACCGCACGCGGAAGCGATCAGAGCGAACGAGGTAAGCATCGCCGGGACGGCGACCTTCAACTTTCCACGTTGAGTCATTCGGTATTCCCCCTTGATGTATGGCGCAGACACGATGCCAGCGCCGTCAACATGATTGTTTACTTGGTTTTATGTTGGATATCAAGATGAATTGTGGGTTTTCTTCCGCGAGGCCTGCACAGACAGCAAATATTCGGACGTATCCGGTCTCGACATCTGCGTTCATGTTGGTTTAGAGTGACGCCGTGCAAGCAGGTGACCTCCAGACGACGACGGCCACCTCGACGGCGGTCGCGCTCTCGCCCGACTCGCTCACCGAATTCGCCAACGTCGCGACGATTCCCGACTACGACCGGAGCGCACTCCGGCACGGGATCGTCCACATCGGCGTCGGTGGCTTTCATCGAGCTCACCTCGCCACGTATATGGACGAGCTCGCCAGCCTCGGCAACACGGACTGGGGAATTGCCGGCATCGGTGTACTGCCTGGCGATGCGGCGATGGCCGACGCGCTCGGCCCACAAGGATGCCTCTACACCTTGGTCGTCAGGAGCGCCGACACGCATTCGCTCGAGATCATCGGGAGCATCGTCGAATATCTGCACGTCGCAGACGACGCGCAGCTCTTGATCGGCAAGATCGCGGCGCCCGACACGCAGATCGTCTCGATGACGATCACCGAAGGCGGCTATCCCGTCGACGACGTCACGGGCGAGTTCGTCGCTGCGAAGAGCCCCCGCGGCTCGGTGTTCGACCTTCTCGCCAAGGGACTCAACCACCGACGCATGACCGGCGCCTCGGGGATCACGGTGATGAGCTGCGACAACATCATGACGAACGGCGCCGTTGCCCGCACCGCCACGCTGGGGGCTGCGCACGCACACAGCTCCGAACTCGTCGAGTGGATCGACGCCAACGTCTCGTTCCCGAACAGCATGGTCGACCGCATCACCCCAGTGACGAGCGCAACCGACATCGAGGCACTCGCGGGCTTGGGCATCGCCGACCGCTGGCCCGTCGTCACCGAACCGTTCCGCCAATGGGTCGTCGAAGACGACTTCGCTGGCGACCGCCTGCCGCTCGAAGATCTCGACGTCATCATCACCGCCGACATCGAGCCGTACGAACTCACCAAGCTCCGGCTGCTCAACGCCGGACACTCGTGCTTGGCGTACCTCGCGTCGCTTGACGGCCACATCACCGTCGACACCGCGATGGCCGACTCGAAACTCCGCGAGTTCGTCGAGCTCCTCCTCCACGAGGAAGCAAAGCCGACGCTGCCCGTCGCGACCGGCATCGATCTCGACGACTACATCGAGTCGCTCGTCGAGCGGTTCTCGAATCCGAGTATCGGCGATCAGATCGCCCGCCTTTGTCTCGACGGCACTGCGAAGTTTCCCAAGTTCTTGATCCCGACCGTTCGGGCTCAGGTCGAACTCGGCCACGGCGCTGAGCTGAGCGCGCTCGCGTTGGCCGGCTGGTGCGAGTACCTCAACGGCAACCGCGACGGTCTGGCGAGCGACCCACAGCTCGACGTTGCGATCGAACACGCCCGCCGCTCGATCGACACGCCGGCCGCGTTCCTCCAACTCGGCGCCGTGTTCGGAACCGACCTGGCAAACGCCACGTCGTTCGTCGAAGCCTTCGAACACGGCCTCAAGCTGCTTCGCTCCGGGGGAGTACAGTCAGCGGTCGGGGCGGTTGTTGCGGCAACCCGGGCGAAGCATGACGAGCACAGCGACTAACGCAAACACCACACCGCTGTTCCAATCACAGCGACAGCGTGAGATCGCCAGCTTGACGATGCAGGCAGGACGCGTCGAAGTCGCCGACCTGGCGGTGCGCTACAAGGTCACGACCGAGACGATCCGTCGCGACCTATCGGAACTCCAATCACATCGCCTCGTTCGCCGAGTGCACGGAGGAGCGGTCCCATGGGAGACAGCGGGCTTCGAACCGTTGCTCTCGGTGCGCAACGACCAACACGACGCCGAGAAACGTCGACTCGCCGCTGCAGCGGTCAACGAACTGCCCGACACCGGCTCGGTCATCATCGACTCGGGGAGCACGCTGGCGACGTTCGCCCGAGCCGTTCCCGCCGACACGTCGATCCGGATCGTGACCAACGCGCTCAACATTGCGCAGGTGCTCTCGGAGAACTCATCAGCCGACGTCATCGTCATCGGCGGCAAAGTCCGCAAGAACACGCTCGCCATGGTCGACACTCAGGCCATCGCTGCGATCGAGCCGATCACCGTCGACACGCTCTTCATCAGTAGTGACGCGCTCTCTGCCCCAACGGGACTCAGCACGCCCTACCGTGAGGAAGCAGCGCTGAAGCAAGCGATGATTCGTTCGGCCCGCCGCGTCGTTGCGCTGGTCGACCACTCGAAGTTCGGGAGCGAAATGTTCATTCGCTTCGCCGAGTGGTCCGACATCGACGTCCTGATCACGAACAACGAAGCCGACGCGACAGACGTGGCAGCCATCGAGGCAGCAGGAACCACGGTCGTCCTGACGTGACGTTGCTCGCCAACGCCGGACCCACTCCTGCGCGGCACCTCGAGGCGGTCGCCGCCGAGGTTGCTCTGAGCGCGGCCGATTTGGTTCGTGGGTTCGTCGGCCACGCAGCACTCGCCGGCACGAAGTCGACGCCCACCGACGTCGTCACCGACACCGACGTTCTGTCCGAGGCGCTCATCCGCCAACAGCTGTTGGCGCGTTGCCCTGGCTCGACGATCATCGGCGAGGAACTGACCGATGATCTCGGGACGAACGCCGTGGGCTGGGTCGTCGACCCGATCGACGGCACGGTCAACTTTCTCTACGACCTTCCCGTCGTGTCGGTCAGTATCGCCGCAACCATCAACGGTCTGACGGTGGCCGGCGCAGTCTGCGACATCGTGCGCGGTGAGGTCTTCTCCGCTGCGCGCGGAAGCGGCGCCACACGCGACGGGCAACCGATCTCGTGTCGAACCGAGGGAACACTCGACCAGGCGCTCGTCGGCACCGGGTTCGCCTACGACTCGGTACGCCGCGGCGAGCAGGCCAAAACGATTGCTCGACTCCTCCCCCGTTCTCGCGATATCCGCTGCATGGGCTCGGCGGCGCTCAACCTGTGCTGGGTTGCATGTGGACGTCTCGACGCCTACTTCGAACAAGACACGAAGCCGTACGACTACGCCGCCGGCGCCTTGATCGCAGCTGAGGCCGGTGCCACTGTCGAGCTACCAGCGGCCAACGATCACGATCTTACGGTCGCGGCTCGACCCGCCGTCTTCGAGGACCTACGCGACCTCGTCACTCACGCGGGCTGAGACGATCTCGCAGACGGCTCGACTCGTCGTCTCGTGCCGCGCACATCGCCAGCAGACCATCGACTTCGGTGTCGGTACGTTCGGCGAGCCGGCTTGCTGCGATGACGACTTCCCACGTCGCCAGCCGTGACAGCTCACCCCGAAGGGCCACTGACATGGCGTCCACGTACCCGTCGTGGAGCGCGTCGAGGACGGGGGCATCGGCGCCGGGAAGATGACGGAGGTCGGTCGCGTCGGCGGAACGAAGCAAGAGTGACGAGCGGACGATGTCGGCAACCGGGTGACCGACCGACGCATCGAACCAGTCGATGACGAACATCTCGGCGTCGACCACCAACACGTTGCCGGGGTGAAAATCGCCATGCAGGAGGGCTGCGCCACGCGGCAACTCCTGAGCGAACGACGCCGCTGCGGACCGATCGGACTCGGGAAGCTGAACCGCCTCGCCGATCTTCGCGCTCATGCGATCGACGAGTGATGGCACTCGCTCCGGGACTCCCGCTGCGTGAATCTCGCGCTGCATCGCCGAGAAATCGGCGATGAGGGTCGGGCATCGGTGCGGCTCGGCCGACATCAATTCCCACATCGATGGGCCGACGATCCGTTCGAACACGATCGTCGGGCAACCGTTCACTTCGATCAAGTCACGCACCTCGGGCGCCGGAACACCGAGAGCACGCGCAGCCTCGCTGAGTCTCGCCTCAACGGCTGCCCAATGATTCGGGACATGAGGTTCGAGCACCTTGGCCACCGAGTCGCGACCGTATGCGAACACCTGCGATGTCCGCCCGACGGTCAACAGTTCACCCAGCACCGCTCCAGTATCGCCGCGTCGCGCGACCAGCGCTGAGGTCAGCGCGCGACGCGGTGGATGAACCGAGTGAAGCCCGCCCGTTTCACCACCGTGCATGTGGCCACATCCCGGTAGCCGGCCCGTTCGAGCCACTCGCTGATGTCGGTGGGCGCGACGTACACACCCTCGGATGCCATCTCAACACCACGTTCGAGAATCGACCGCACCACGCCTTCGTCGGTTTCGATGGCATGGCCGTAGGGCAGGTCTGTGACGACCGCATCGGCACGGTGTTCGATCGTCCGCGAGTCGGCGAGCTCGACCACTGCGTCATAGCCGAAGTGAGCGAGGTTCTCACGCGTCATCCCGACGACCGGTCGCTTCCAGTCGACTCCGATCGCGGCGAGCCCGAGCGATGCGGCCTCCAGCACGATCGAGCCCGCCCCACAGCACGGGTCGATGATCGAGCGAGCGCTCGGAACGAGATTGACCAGCGCGCGCGAGAATCGGGCGTCGAGCGACGACGAGGTCGTCCACGGCTTCGTGTCGTGCACGCGATAGCCAGCGTCGGTTGTCGTCATCACCTCGCCGAAGAGCACTCCCGATGAGTGCGCCGCGATGACGAACCGATGCAGCGGATCGTTCAGGTCGGGGCCGAACTCGATCACGTTGGCCATCGTGGTGGCAGCAGCCTGGCCGGACATGTCGAGACGATCCGACGGGTCATGCAGGTCGATCCGGAACCGGTCAGCGTCGAAGTGCAGCGCGCTGACCGCATCGACCAGTTCTGCATACGAGGTCGCGTGCGCCAGGACGCGCAGCCCGGTCTGGACGTAGGCCCCGCGGGTGACGAGGTCGACGGTGTGGCACATCGCGACGCCGTCTGCATCGGGGCGTCCGCCCGTGAGTTCCCAACACTCCGCCGCGATCAGCCCGTGGCGGTCAACGCGCGCGCAGATCGTGGCCGCGGACACAGCGCGGCCCGCGACGCTCGGCGCGTCAGACGACTCCGTTGCCGGCTTGCCGTTCACGCAAAGCCGCCCGCCGCGAACGCTTCGGCCATGATGCCGGCCAGAGCTCGCGTGGAGTTGGGTTCGACACCGCTGACGGTGATCGCCCAGGTGATGCCATCGGGCTGACGGACCGTCATTGCGTGCGTTGCTTCCAAGGTGCCGGTGTGGCCGAACGCGTCGACACCGAAGATCATCAGGCCGATGCCGTACCCGGTGACCCTGGGCGGCGAGGGCAGCGTGGTTGCTGGTGTCGTGGTTGTCGGCGCTGGCGGTGGCGGCGGGTCCAGGGTAATCGTGCGCATGGTGGCGACCGAGACCTCGCCGAGGGGCTTCCAGCCCGGTGTGTCGAGGTCGAGCGAGTTCACGATGGTCGCCACATCGGTCGGCGATGCGATCCACGAACCGGCAGCACCCAGCACCTCCATGTAGTTGCGGCCCGCATCTGATTCGTGTTCGACATCGCCCGGCAGCACGTCGAACGTGCCTGCCAGCCGCATGCCCGAGATACCCAGCGGGTCGAGGACGTTCTCGGCTGCGACGTCGGCGTACGGTCGACCCGTCACGTTCTCGATCAGCAAACCCACCAGACAGAAGTTGACGTTGCTGTAGCGAAACGTCGTTCCCGGTGACCGTTCGAGCGCTCGGCTGAGCGCCACGGCACCGGCCTCCGGGCACGACTCGACCTCTCGTTTGAACATGAGGTCTTCGTACTGAGCGATTCCCGATCGATGCGTCATGAGATGACGCAACGTGATGTTGCCGACCTCGACCGCCGGATTCGACACGCCGACCGCTCCGGCGAGGCGCGGACCGACGGGTGCGTCGAGATCGAGTAACCCGAGCTCGACGAGGCGCAACGCGGTGATCGCCGTGATCACCTTGCTGATACTCGCAATCCGATAGCGATCGCCGACCGCGACCGGCTCGCCCGCGAGCGTGCGCACGCCGAGAGCCACCTCGTGCACGACGTCGCCGTCACGAAGCACCGTGGCCGAAACCGCCGTCGAGCCGGCATCGAGGATCGTGGTCAAGTGATCGTCGAATGCATCCCACCCGACCAGCGCTGGTGTCGTGGTCGTCGTCGCCGGGGTTGTCGGGATGCTGGTCGGGATCGTTGTCGGGATAGCCGTTGAGGGCGGTGTCGACGTCGAGGCGGTGGTCGCGATCGTCGTCGCCGTCACAGTGGTACTCGGCGTCACGGTGGGCGACGCCGTCGACGACTCGGGGAACGGGTCAGCGGAAATGGTGGTCACTGGCGATTCGCGCAGCAGGTCCCGGTCGATGGGCGTCGATACACCGTCGGCGCCGCCTCCGCATCCGATCAACATCATGGCGATGCCGATCGACGCAGCCTGTTTCGGCGATGGGAGGCAACGAGTGAACATGATAATGAGTGACCGCATCATCGGCACGTTCGCCGACCGGGTCAAGTCAACGGTGAAGGTAACGCCATCGTGTCGCCGAGGCGACGGTTCGGCCACAGCCCACCCGCCGGTCGGCCGTAGCACGGTCACAGTACGGTGACCGGATGGCCGACCGGGAGCTCCGCATCGTGATGATCGTCATCGACGCGATGCCTCATCGTCATGTCAGCCCCGAGCTCACACCGAACCTATGGCGCCAGTCGACCCTCGGCCTGCGTGCACCCGACGGCGGCGAGTCGCTGCCGATGTCGGTGACCTACGCAAACCACGCTGCCTTCGTCACAGGCGCCGATCCGACCACGACGGGCGTGTACGGCAACCACACGTGGATCGACGGAGACGGCTGGGTCCCTGCGCCGAAAGCGGGGCCGCGTGCGACCACGCTCTTCGAGCGCGTGGCCCACGTCAACGGACGATCGGTGCTCGTGGTCGGCGATCACAAGCTGGTGGCGCAGATGGGTGGCGCCGAGGCAACCGAATGCTGGCCGCCGTCGGGATGGTTTCCCGACGGTACCGAGCGATGCGAGTTCGGATACGCACGTGACGCGGCCGTGGTCGACGCCGTTCGTGCGACTGATCTCGACGCCGACCTCGTGGTCCTCCATCTCAACGAACCCGACACCACGTCGCACTTCCACGGTCCCGACTCCCCCGCAGCCATCAAGCAGTACCGCACCACCGACGTTGCCTACGGCGAGCTGATCGACGAGCTCGCGGACGGCTGGGATCACACCGTGGTGATCACGCTGTCGGACCACGACCAGGAGACCATCGACGACCAGACACCGGTCGCGCTACTCGATGCGCTCGCACCGTTCCGCGAGATCACGGCGGTTGCCGACGGCACCGCAGCACTGCTGCACGGACCCGTGAACGACAAGGTGCTCGCTGCTGCGATGTCGGTCGACGGCATCGACGGACACGAACGACTGAGCGACGATGTCTGGATGATCTGGAGCTCGCCCGGCCGAATGATCAGCGGGGCGCCGATCGCGCTCGGCGGTCAACACGGAAGCCCGCGCTGTCGAACCCAACTCGCAATGATCTCGGGCGGCCACCCGATGACCAACTCGGTCGCCGAGCAGATGTTGACGCAGCGGCCTTCAGCTCTCGCGTGGGCACCCGCGATCGCCGAGTTGCTCGGACTCGACGCACTCCCCGAGGCCACGCTGCCCCTGGCGACTCGATAGGCGACCCAAGAGAGCGTCTCAGTAGACGGTGGCGAGCAGGTCCAGAAGCGGGCGGTAGGACTCGAACGAGCGCACGGCCACGTCGGCCACCTTGCCGTGGTCGTCCCAGCGGCGCACGGCAACGGCCTCGGCCGCCCATGGCACCTTCTCGAACTCGGCGACTTCCGCGTCCGACATCGGACCGCCTTGGACGACGAGACTGCGCGTCGACGACGCCGACAGCCCGGCCGCGTATTCGGAGTCGACTGCGCACAGGTACCGCTTCGCGGTCACATGCAGACGCACCGGTTCGGTGACCGACTCGTCGAACCAGCGCGCGAGCAGCGTGGCACCAGCACGGTCGTGCTGGTGATCACGTTCGAGCGCGACGTCGAGCGGTTGGTTGTCGCGCAGCACGAGGTGCCCGACGTCGTGCAGCAACGCGGCCGCGACGAGCGAGGGCGGCGCGCCAGCGGCGACCGCGCAGGCAGCACACTGCAGGGCGTGCTGCTGTTCGGTCACGACCTCGTCGTAGAGCACCTGCGCGTCGGGGCCGTTGTACAAGTCGATCAAGTCGCTGATGGTCGTGAGGTCAGCCGGCATCAGAGGTCCATCCGGTGGTTGCGCACCGTCGGCGCGACGGGGCGGCCGAGGAAGTCGTCGTTGATGCTGATCCGGACGCGTTCGCCGCCGAACGTTTCACCCGTCGCGTCGAACTCCGCTTGCTTGTCGACGTAGTACGCGGCTCGGAAGTCACCTTTGCTCGCGGCGTTGTAGGTGAGGTACAGCGCACGCCGCGGGTGCTCGGTGGTGTTCGTGCCGCTGTGGTGCGGGGCGTACGAATCGAAGAAGACGACGTCGCCCGGTGCGACCTCGACCGGCCGCCAGTCGAGCGCCGCCGCTGTCGCCTCCGCGATGCGGCCTCGCTCGTCGGTGTCGAGCTGTCCGTCGACATGCCCGGGAGCGAAGTACAGACACCCACTTGCGACCGTTGCCGCGTCGAGCGGCACCATGACCGAGATGTGATGGTCGACGAATCGGTAGGCGGTGGCATCCTGATGCGGGGCGAACCCGCCGCCGCCCGGCTGCTTGTAGTTGACCTTCTCCTTGAAGAGCACGCCGGGTTCGCCGAACAGTTGCGTGAGGACGTCGCCGATCAAGGAGCCCCGCACGAACTCGCCGAGCGACCGATGCGCGTCGGCAAAGAGCTCGCTGCGAGCGATCACCGGACCAGCGTCGGTTTGTTCGAAGTGGTGGATCCCGGGGCCGTCCGACACCGACCACGCAACGAGCTCGTCGACCCAGCTACTCAGCTGCGCGAGCAGGGCCGACGGCACGACGCCGCGTTGACACAGCCAACCGTCGCGTTCCCACGCGGCGCGATCGTCGGGTCCGAGCGACATGGAGTTGACGCTAGCGCCGCGTGGGAACGCACGAGATCGGCTGAGCTCCGATCAACACCGCTCTGATCAGCGCGGTGCGAACTCGAGGACCTGCTGGAACGTGGGACGGCTGGTGAACCGGAAGTCGTCGGGAATGAGGCCGGGGACGAACGTGGTCCGCCGACCTTCACTCAGCCACGTCGTGAGATCGTCGCCGGACTCGACGGCGGCCTCTGTGAGCGCTGTCTCGATTGCTGCCCACAACGAGTCGCGGCAGGCGTCGAGGTCGCCGCCGCCGCAGTACGCGACGTTGAACTCGCCTTCGACCGGAGCCCCGAGGAGCGATCGGAGGTCCTTGTCGGTGAGGCTCGCCCAGTCGATCCCGCGGATGTCGACGTCGTCGGTAATGAGCGGACCGAGGACCGGTTCCGCCACGGCAACGGTGATCGGTCCGAACACCGTGTCGAACAGCAACGGCCCTGCCGAGTCATGGAAACCGTCGTCGTCGGCGTCGAGTCGAGGTGCATCGTCTTCGACCCATGCGTCGAGCAACTCGACCGCCTGCGCCGCGAGTTCTGACGGCGCGTCTCCAGTGGCCAGCACCTCGCTGATCACGGGCCACACGGTCGACCGTGTGTCTTCGGTGGCCGATCGGTTCATGATGCCGACTACGTCGGCGAGCTCTGTCTCGTCAGGCCACTGATCGAACGCCTCGGTGCGGTGTACCGATCCGTACTGGTTGCCGTCGCCGTGCATGAACCCTGGCGCCGACTGGTTGTTCCAGTTCAGCAACCGGCCCGAGGGGTGACCGTCGGCGTGCGGGTGCTCGTCTTGTTCGAGGAAGCCTTGCCACTCGTACTCGCCGGTCCCGCGAGTCGGGAGCCGACGGTCGAGCCCTGGCGCCCGTTCTGGCAGGTAGCCCGACGCGAAGTAGCCAATCCCCTCGCGGTTGGCGTAGCCCCAGTTGAACGTGAAGCCGAACTGGTTGGCCACCTCGAAGAACGACTCCTGCGTGTCGGCGTCGCCTTCGGTCATGTCCTTGAGCGCAGCCAGATTCAACGCGTCGCGCCCGAAGGTCGAACGCTTGCTCGTCAGTGCGACAGGAATGCCGTCCGACGTCGCGGTGCCGACCACCGGGCCGTGCACCGACGTCGGGAAGCTGACCGGCTCGCCGCCGAGAAGTCCGGCATCGAACACCTCGAACGGAATGCACTCGCCGTTGAACTCGTAGTGCTGCGAGTCGCGGGTCGGTGCGGATCCATCGGGTTCACAGAGGATCTCGGCGTACACGTCGCGCACGTCTTGGTTCGCTGAGGTGAGGCTCCACGCGTAGTCCTCGGTGCGCCCGATCAAGATGTACATCGACAAGCCGGGAACCGCTGCGCCCTGCGCCTCGATGCCCGGCGCACTCAGGTGCACCTGCTGCACGATCTCGGGGTAGTAGTAGCCGAGCTGCGGACCCATGACGGCCAGCGTCGTGTCGTTGGCCGACTCCTCCGGGTCCACGATGAGCCAGTTCGACGCGCGACGCGACGGCGGACCGTCCGCGGCGTTGTACAGCAGGCCGGCCTCGGCCTCGGGCACGTCACCACCGGATTCGCCGGCAGCGAACTCGAGCGCGTTGAGCGAGACGATCGAGCCTTCGTCGATCTCCACCGAGCCGGTGACGTCGCCACCGGTGAACGTGCCGTATTCGAAGCGCTCTTCGATCGTCGTGTACGCCTCCGGATCGTCGGTGACCATCAGGTCCTCCCAGACGAGGCGACCCTGGTCGTCGCCAAGGCGGTTCTCGAGCGCCGACAGGAACTCGGCGTTGCGTGCTTCGCTTCCGCCACCAGCGCCGAAGATCGATCCGATGAACGCCGTGGTCGCGATCACGTCGTTGACCGTCGCCGGCGCCTGGTCGATGTCGTTCTCCTCCCAGTAGGCGGTCAGCCCGTCGGCGTAGGCCTGGGCGTCGGCGATGATCTGTTCGCCCTCTTCGCCGTACGTGTCGATGAGCAGCTGCACCTGTGCGTCGACTTGCACTTCGGCCGCTGCGCTCGGAACGAACGAGGTGGCACTGGTGATCAGCGAGAACGCGTCGACGCCGGGAATGTCGAGCAGCGCAGCGCGAGCTGGGCCGCGCCCGAGCTCGATGAGGAGTCCGCGATCGCGGGCGGTCACCCACCCGGCGCCGAATGCCATGTCCTCGCGCGTCACGCCGGTGATGTGCGGCACGCCGAATTCGTCGTAGAGAATCGTGGTTCCTTCACGCGGGGTCGGCTCTTCGGTCGTGTCACCGACGGGTTCGAAGTTCTCGGGGAGGAACAGCTCCTCGATGTCGCTGTCGGTCACGTTGTCTCGCAACGGTGTCAGCGCGTCGTAGAGCGCGAGTTGGTCGAGTGACTCGTCGGTGGTCGGGAGCCCGCCGAAGTTGCCGGGCGGGAGGATGTAGTAGGCGCGGTCTTCGGTGACCACTTCCTCGACGGGCGCTGTGTCAGGCGGTTGCGTGTCACTCGGTTCGGTGTCGACGGGCGCATCGCTGGTTGCGGTCGTGCCGGTCGGCTCGGTGTCTGAAGGAGCGTCGGTCACGACGGTGGTGTCGTCGGCCGAGTCGGGCGCCGAGTCCGAGGTCTCGTCGCTACTCGAACATGCCGCGGCGACCAACCCTGCGGTGGCCAGCACCGCAACACCTGCTCGTCGTCGTGCCCCCGCCGGTCGCCGTCCCTGCCGTGTGATGCCCATGCGCGTGACGGTAGATGAGGTCTCGATCGAAACGCGTACCAGAGCCGCGACCCGGCTCCGTTGCGTGTCAGATGTCGACGTCGTCGGGGACCATCGGATCGCTGCTGGGTTTCGACTCCTGGCCGTGGTGGTACGCCTCGGTCAACCAGTCGCAGAACTCGTCGTCGACATCATCCGCATCGATCACGTTGATCACGTGGAAGTACTTGTCGCCGTAGTCGAGAACCTTGCGCGACAGCCGCCCCGATTCCAGTTTGCGTCGGAGCGAGAACCCGACAGCCACCCACTTCGTCTTCACCTCGAGGATGCAGAAGGTCGGCCCGTTCTTGAACAGCAACTTCTTGTTCAGTAGCGGATCGACGATCAGCGAGCCGTCGTTGACGGTGACGAGGTGATCGTGCACGCGATGGAACACCGGGCCGGTGAAGTCAGGCACCGACTCGAGGAATTCCTCGACCGTGAGTCCGGGCCGACACGTGTGTCGGCGCCCCACAGCCCCGAACTCTCGGTCGCAGTCGGGGCATACCCAGATCGCCATCGTCAGCTCCGCACTCCTCCGCTGGCGATCTCAGGTCGAGATGTCGACGCCGAACAGCTCACGGAAACGCTCGATGTACTCGGCGTCGTCCTCGATCATCCCGAGACCGATCCAGTCGGCGTCGTCGATGCGGTCGTGCATCGCCGCCATCTCGGCGCCGCCCCAACTGACCGGGTAGCGCAGCTTCGGTGCGTCGGTCGTGATCGCATGTTCGATCACCTGCGCCACCTCGTGGGCGTCGGTAGCGCTGGCCATGCCCGCCGCGTAGAACTGGAACATCCGCCGGTAGTGGGCGTCGTAGGCGCCGGTGGAGTTCGGCGTGTCGATGTTCTTGGCGAAGATCGATGACTTCGTCACGCCCGGCTCGATGATCGCCACACGAATTCCGAATGGCGCCACTTCTTGCGCAAGACCTTCACTGACCCCCTCGAGCGCCCACTTCGACGCAACATACGGCGACTGTGCCAGCGCCGCGAGTCGGCCCGCGACCGACGTGATGTTGACGATCGTGCCACTGCCTCGCTCACGCATCTGCGGGAGAACTGCTTGCGTGCACCGAGTGGCGCCACAGAGGTTGACGTTCATGACATGCAGGTACAGCTCGGACGGACACTCCTCGGTCACGGCGTTGCCACCGACGCCAGCGTTGTTGATCAGGTGGTCGACGCGACCGGCCGTGCTCATGATCTCGGCGAAGCCGTCGCGCACCGAGTCGTCATCGGCGATATCGGCTTCGACGAGCGCGACGTTCACTCCGGCGGCTTCGGCCTTTGCCAAGAGTTTGTCCGCCTTGTCGAGCGAGCGCACCGTACCGACGACGTGATGACCGGCGCCCGCCAGGTGCATCGCGGTCGCTCGGCCGATACCGGAGTTCGCTCCCGTGACAACGGTGACAGGCTGGTCGGGGTTCGGGGTCGACATGGCGCGAACCTTACGCCTCGCGCGGAGAACCCGTCAGCTCGGCGAGATGTCGGCACGAATGTCGGCGAGCCAGTCGTCGGCGTCGCGCCAGCGCCCGCCAGCATGCTCACGTTCGGTTTCGGCCGACTCTCCGGCCGCCGGATACGAACCGAGGAACTTCACGCCGCCTTGCTTCGCGTGCAGTGATCGCATCGTGTCGGCCAGCAATTCGTCAGCGACATGCGCGTCGGCATACATGATGAAGCAGTAGTCGCCCAGGCCCCCGGCCTTGATCGGGCGGCTGAAGAGGTTCGAGAGGTTGATGCGGCGCGCCGCGAACTCCTGCAGGATCGAGATCAAGCTGCCAGGCTCGTCGGCGCGCTGGTACACGACGAGTGCGGTTCGATCGTGACCCGTTGGCGCAGGAACGCCTGACTTCGCAACCATCACGAATCGCGTCTGGTTCCCGGCGTGATCGGCGATGTCGGACTCCGCGACATCGAGGCCGTAGACCTCCGCGGCAACACGCGGTGCGACCGCGGCAACGGTCGACACGTCGGACTCACCCACGCGGCGCGCGGCGTCGGCGGTCGAGTTGGCGGCCACGATCTCGGCATCGGGCAGACGTTCACGGAGATAGCGGTGACACTGCGCCGTGGCGACCGGGATCGACAGCACCTCGGTCACGGCATCGAGCGACGCTCCCGGTTGAACGACGAGGCAGTGCTCGATGTCGATCACGACCTCACGAACGATGATCAGTTCGTGGTCGAACGCAAGAGCGTCTTGCGTGAAGTTGACCATGCCCTCGATCGAATTCTCGATCGGTACCAATCCGGCGTCGACTTCACCCGCTTCGACTGCGTCGAGCACGTCGGGCACCGTGCGGTACGGCACGTGCTCGCTCGCGCCGGTGGGCTCCACGCTCTGCAAGGCCTGCTGCGTGAACGTGCCGAACGGCCCGAAGAAGCCGATGCGCCGCTGTGCATTCACGGATGGGGCGGCCGGGTTCGTCATCGGCACGAAGACTAACGATGCACCCTCACTCCGGGGCGCGTGGTTCAGCTTTTGCTGCTTGCGAGCGCCTGCTCGAGGAACTCGACGGTTCCGTCCGCGCCCGCTTGGCCGGCCTTGCGGGCCAGGACTGTTCCGTCGGTGTCGAGAACGATTGCGAACGGGAACGAGGTTCCTCCTGCCGCAGCGATCGCCGTGACGTTTTCGTCGTCGGCCATGATCGGCCATTCCCAGTTCTTCTCGGAGATCCAGTTCGACGGCGGGTAGTTGTCGGAGCCTTCGCGCACCGACGTGCTCACTCCGATCACGTCGAGACCTTCAGGAATGCGACCGTCTTCTTGCAGCGCCAACAACTCGGGAATCTCGTCGTTGCAGTGCGGGCACCAGTGCGCGAGGAACACGACGAGCGTCGGGTTCTCGGTATCGCCACCGAAGGCGACGGGCGTACCGTCGAAGCTCTCGCCGGTCACGATCGGAGACGCGGTGCCGATCGCGAGGTCATCGAGCGACGAGTCGTAGGGCGGCAGCGGCGTTCCCGCCACATCGATCGGACCGTTCTCCTGAATCGCCGCGACCGCCTCGGCCTCGGCCGATGCGACGCTCACCGACGAACCGTCTTCTTGTGCGCCAGATGCGTCGACGGTTTCGGACACGAGCACGTCGCCACCGGAGTCGTCGTCGCTACCGCCGCACGCGGAGAGCACGAGGAGCGCGACAACGGCCGATGCTGCCAGTCGTCGATGGAGCCGAGTGTGCGATGTCACCTCATCATTCTGGCGTCTCCGGCGAGCGTGCGCACGGCGCGCGGTGATCCCACGGTGCAGCGTCGGTCACACGCCCGACGGCGCTACTGTCCGCGCAATGGTCGACGAAGCTGAGTACAGCGACGCGTCGACGTTGCGCGACCTCCGACAGGTGCGGCGCGAGATCCGCCTCGGCGACACCGAGTGGTTCGACGTCTTGTATCGCGTCTACCTCTTCGCTCTCGTCGGCGGGATCGCCGTGGTGTTCGCGTCCGACTCGATCAAGGGCATCGTCGACGAGGCCGTCACGACCGTGGAGCTGCTCACCAAAGGTCCGTCCATCGCGGGAGTCGCCGCAGCGGTGGCCTTCGCCGTCGGACTTCGCAACGGGGCCGATGGTGGTCCGGTGTCGATCGAACCAGCCGATGTCCGACATGTGCTGCTCGCGCCCATCAGTCGACGCCGCGTGCTCTTGCGCCCGATCGTTCAGCGGTTGCGATCGGTGGCGTTCGGGGTTGCGATGGTGCTCGGGGTGCTCGGCCAACTCGTCGCGCGCGAGATCGACGGGTCGCGCGCTGCCTGGGCTGCGAGCGGTGCGTTGTTCGGTTGCCTGCTCGCGGCGTTGTACGTCGGCGCGGCTGTTGTCTCACATGCACTCGGCGTCGCGAGGTGGGCCGCGAGCCTGATCGGCGGGATCGGTACGACATGGCAGATCGCCGTCGCGTGGGGAATCTGGCACGACGCCACGGACGGCCTTGCACGCATCGGGCCGGCGAACCTCGCCGGCAGCGTCTTGTTCTGGGGGATTCGCCAACGCGGCATCGACGTGATCGCGTTGGCGGTTGCGCTCACGCTCGTCGTCGCAGCGCTCGCCCTCGGCGGCCGACTGCGGCTCGACCCACTCGAGCGCCGCGGTCAATTGGTGTCGCAGTTGCGCTTCGCAGCCACCGTGCAAGACATCCGCACCGTGGTCGCCTTGCGTCGCCAACTTCGCGCTGAAACCGTGCGCGCTCGGCCGTGGATCCAGATCCGTCGGCGTCCGTCTCAGCCGGCCGTGTCAACCGGGTCGACCCCGCGACGGCCCCGCCGATCCGCATCGGTTCCTTCTGCTCGCTTCATCTGGACCCGAGGCGTCGTCTCGATCATGCGCTTGCCGCTCGGGCGGCTTGCGCGACTCGTCGCCCTTGCGTGCATCGCCGGTGCGAGCGCGTCGGCAAGCATCACCGCCACGCCGCTGCTGCTGATCGTCTTCGTCCTCGCCGTGTTCCTCGTCGGTGTCGAGTCGCTCGAACCTCTCGCGCAAGAGGTCGACCATCCCGACCTGACCGACGCTGTTCCGTACGATCGTGGACGGTTGTTCGCGCGCCTGCTCGGCGCACCCGCACTGCTGCTCGCGGTTGCCGGTCTGGTCGGAGCGGCCACCGCATCGTTGCTCGAACCGACGCACGCGGCTGCGGCCTTCGCGCTCGCGATTCCGCTGGCGTGGGCTGGCGCGATCGGCGCGGTCGTCACGACCGTTCGCGACGCCCCCGACCTGCCGATCGTCGCGACGACTTCACTCTTCGGCGGCAACCAGGGTGGCGACAGCCCGTTCGCGCTTCCCGAGTTCGCCGGCTTCAACAGCCTCATCACCGGAGCAATGCCGATCATCTTGAGCACCACCGCAGCCGTGCCGGTGTTCGCCATGCGCGCCCAACCCGACGTGTCCACGGTGTGGCGCTCACTGCTCGGTGTCACACTCTGTTTGGTCGCGCTGGTGTTCTGGGTGATTCGACGCGACCGTTGGGCCGTGGCGGTACGCGAGTTCTTCGCAGCCGGCCGCACCGACCTCGCCACCACCGGGAACGCAACCGGGAACGCAACCGAGAGCACCACCGGGAACGCGACAGGAAGCACAGACGCATGACCTCACTCGCCATCGAAACCACGAACCTGACGAAGCGCTATGGCGACAACGTCGCGTTGGCTCCGCTCGACCTCGCCGTTCCGCTCGGCCAACGCGTGTCGCTCATCGGTCACAACGGCAGCGGCAAGACCACGCTCATCCGGATGCTCGCCGGCATGCTCGAACCAACCGCCGGGACCGCCTCGATCAACGGCTCGGCGTCAGGCACCACGGACGCTCGCGCGGCGCTGTCGTACCTCTCGGATCAGCCCGTGTTCTACGACGACCTCTCGGTATGGCAACACCTCGAGTACGTCGCACGGCTGCACCACACCGACGCATGGGAAGACCACGCACACGATCTGCTCGATCGAGTCGGCCTCACTGAACGCGCCGACGATCTGCCCACCACGTTCAGCCGAGGTCTCAAACAGAAGGCATCGATCGCACTCGCCTTCGTGCGGCCATTCGATCTGATGCTCATCGACGAGCCGTTCGTTGGGCTCGACCGGATGGGCCGCGAAGCGCTGCTGGAGTTGCTGACGTGGGCACACGGCGACGGCGCAACACTCGTCGTGGCCACCCACGAGCTGTCGAGCGTGACGGCGAGCGAACGGCTCATCGCACTTGCCGACGGTGAGGTTCTGTTCGACGGCGATCCCGACGACGCAGACCCAAATTCTCTCGCTGACGGCGTTTTCGACCGTCGAGCCCCCGAATGATCTGACAGGCCGAAGACACAACGTGATCACCGTGCCCCGAAACGCGCGTCCCCGCGATTCTGCACCACAGGACGAAATCTCGGTTTCCGCAAGATTGTCCTGCCGAGCGCTCGTGTCACCGAAGTCACGCCTTTGGTCGTCTATCCTGACCGCATGCAGGAGTTCTCATCGGTTACCGCTTCCTCGTACGACGCGGAGTCACTCGCTCCGATGCTGACGGAGAAGGCCAGCGAAGGCTGGTCGGTCGTCAGCATCGTGTCCGCGGGCACGAACGTTGTTGCCTATCTCACGCGAGGTGGCGACAGCGGTGCGGCGTCGGCGACGACCGCAGCGGCCGTGGTTGCCGCAACCACGTCGAGTTCCGATGCTCCGGCAGCGGCCGACGCATCGACCGACGTCGCAGAAGCTGCACCGTCCGAGGCACCCGCCGCCGACGTGGCGAACGACTGGTCGAGCGGGGCAACCGACGAAGTCGTTGCCGCCGAGGCCGATCCTGTCATCCCCGCCGATGCCACCGCGATTTCACCCACGCTGCCCGGCGATGCCGACGCTCCCGCAGCCGACCCGGTCGACGAGGCCGCGGCCGCGGAAGCCGCAGCTGCGGTCGAAGCAGCCGGCGAACCTTCCGGTTGGGGAGCCGCTCCTGACAATGCAGCCGACACCGCTGTTGATGCCGCTGGCGATGCAACCGCTGCTGTCGCCGACGCCGGAAGCACTGCCGCTGCCGGAATCGCCGACCAGGCTGGCGCAGCCGTCGGTGGCGTGACCGGCGCCGCTGCCGGACTCACCGGCGATGCGTCGAGTGTGCTCGGCGATGTCGGCGAGCAGACGAGTGAAGTCGTCGGGAGCGCCACTGCTGGTGTCACCGACGCCGCAGCCGCGGCGACCGAGTCAGCGACCGACGTTGCAGCCGGTGCCACCGAGGCCGCCACCGACGCCGCTGCCGATGCAACGGCGGGTGCAGCCGACGCTGCAGCCGGAGCAACCGATGCCGCAGCCGGCGCCGCCGATGCTGCCGCTGGCGCGACCGATGCCGCGGGTGTTCCCGCTGGTTGGTACGCCGATCCGTCAGGGCGCTTCGAGCTGCGCTACTGGGACGGCAGCGCGTGGACCGAGCACGTCAGCCGTGCGGGCCAGCAATACACCGACCCGCCCGTCGCCTGATCCCCTTCAGACGGACCAGCTTTCCCAGAGGCTGCGTACCTCGAGCTCCTCGGTGACGACCAGTCACCGTCGTCGCCGAGCGCCTTGCCTCCGAAAACCGTGATCCCGTCTGAAGACCCAAAGAACTGAAGAGCAGCAGCCGCGCAAGCAGCTGCTGCTCTTTCGTTGTTCAGCGTTGTTCAGGGTTGTTCAGCGTTGCTCAGGGTGCGGACTGGGCGGGGAGGGCAAGGCGCGCAGTGAGGAAGTTGCCTCTCGGCAACGACGAACCTGCGGAACGCAGCCATCGCCGTTCAGGCCGTATCCTGAGAGGGTGAAGGTGACGTCGATCGGCCATGCAGGAATGCTCATCGAGACCTCCGCCGGGTCGATTCTGTGTGACCCCTGGTTCGAGCCGGCGTTCTTCGGGTCGTGGTTCCCGTTCCCACGCAACGACCAGCTGAGTTCGGAGCTGCAGGAGCGAATCGAGAACGCCGACTACCTGTACGTGTCGCACCTTCACGGTGACCACCACGACGAGGCATGGTTGCGTGACCACCTGCGTCGCGACATCCCGATTCTGCTCCCCGGCTTTCCGACGCGCGAGCAGCAGCGCACACTCGCTGCGCTCGGCTTCACCAATTTCATCCGCACCGACGACACCGTCGAG
>CALICC010000097.1 GCA_938049325.1 uncultured Ilumatobacter sp.
TCGCGCGTCTTCGACCTGTTGATTGCTGCAACAGCGCACGCTCACGAAGCGCGCCTGTACACCCGCAACGCCGCAGACCTCTTCGGCCTCGATGACCTCATCGAGATCGTTGCCGTCTGACCACACGGCTTGCGACGCCGCATGTCGACGCGCCATGGATCTGCAGCCACGGAAGTCAGTGGTGCGAGTACGTGCCAGAGTGTGAGCCGTGGCCGTTCTCGCCGACATCGTGTTCGATTGCCACCACCCGGCTGCGCTCGCCCGATTCTGGGCCGACGTGCTCGACGGTTACCAGATCGCCCCGTACGACGACGATGAGATCGCCCGCCTCGCCGAACTCGGCATCACCGACCTCGACGACGACCCGACCGTGCTCGTCGAAGCCGCCGCTGGGCCTCGACTGTGGTTCCAGAAGGTCCCTGAGTCGAAGACGGTGAAGAACCGGATACACATCGACGTGCGCTCAAGCAACCGCCCCGCGGAGGTCGAGCGATTGTTGAGCCTTGGAGCAACTGTGCTTGGCGAACGAACGGAGCTGAGCCTCACTGCCATGCGTGACCCCGAAGGAAACGAGTTCTGCATCATCGAGTAGCCACTCGATAGTGACAGTCTGAAAGTGGCTGCACACCGCTCAGGTACGGCACATCCGCGCTCGTTCAGGTGCGCGGAAACGTGCGGCGAGCTGACGGCCTCGACGATGCGATCGAACGAAAACTGATCGAGTAATCGGGGCGTACTAGCTGTGTGGCGTTCGGCTGTGGGAGTGGTGTCAGCTGGGCCATGCCGGACGGAGCAGTTCTCTGAGTTGTGGGCCCAGCCACGTTGGAAGGACGGGTGGGTCTCGACGAACGATGGTGAGCACCGCGGCGTCAACGCTGGGGCGTGGCCGAAACGAGTCGCGCGTGATGGTCGGACCGACTCTGAACTCCCACCACGGCGCCCATGCTGCTGCGCGCAGCGTTGCTGATGGCTGTCGGGCCAGTTTCCTTGCAACCTCCCTCTGGACAATGAGGTCAGCACGCACAGGCCCTCGCTCGGGTTCGTCCAAGAGTTTGGCCAGGATCTCCGTGGTGAGCCCGAACGGTGGGTTGGCCACCACCCTGTACGGCTCCCGGGGCATGCGGAGATGACGGAGATCCGTCCCGATCACCCGGACGTTGTGTGTGGAATGTGCGGTCTCGAATCGGTCGCGCAGTCGCTTGACCCACTCATGGTCGACTTCGACAGCCCACACGTGGGCCTTGTGATCGAGCAGCGCTCTTGTGATCGCGCCTGCGCCGGCTCCGAGGTCGACGACGAGTTCCGCTGGACGAACGTCGAGGTCGTCGATGATCTCTGTGAGGAGTCGACGGTCAGCAAAGAAGTTCTGACCGAGTTCGCGACGTCGCCTGTCGCGCTCGGTCGTTCGCCGCCCGGACACGGCGCATCACCGTCATCATCATCATGAACTCCACGCTAGCCATCGGGCCGCGCACGGAACACGCTCGGTTTCGAGCCACAGCTGGAGCAAGAGTCGGCCCAGCACCCTTCTGGTGATCCAGTCGGAAGCTGACCTGGCTACTCATCGAGTCGAGTGCGAGATCGCACAAGACCACTCGCGAACGGCACATCCTCCTCGGGGCAACACGCTCGATAGTCGCAGCGCTTCCGTGACGATCGACACAGTGGCGTGATCTAGTTTCATCCGAATGGAAATGCACTTCGCCACCGTCTGGGAATCGATCGCTGACGCGATCCCTGACCGACCTGCGATCACGCAGGCAGACACGACTCGAACATGGGCTGAGTTCGACGATCGCGGCGCTCGATTCGCTCAAGCACTCACTGCCGCCGGCCTCGGCCCCGACTCCAAGGTCGGGCTCTACATGTACAACTGCAACGAGTACATGGAAGCTCACTACGGCGTGTTCAAGATGCGCGGCGTGGCCGTCAACGTCAACTATCGCTACCTCGACGAAGAGCTCTGGTATCTCCTCGACAACTCCGACGCGGAAGCGATCGTCTTCCACTCGTCGCTTGCCGAACGGGTGGCCAAGGTCGTCGATCGGCTTCCGAAGCTGAAGCTGCTCGTCGTCGTCGACGATGGCCCCGGAGCCGACGTGCCGGGAGCACAGCAGTTCGAGTCGCTGCTCGCCGGCCATGACCCGATGGAGCGCATCACGCGGAGCGAAGACGACATCTACATGCTGTACACCGGCGGCACGACCGGCATGCCGAAGGGTGTGATGTACGCAACCGGCGGCCTCACCGCTGGTTTCGTGCAAAGCGGCTACCCGATGGTCGGGCTCGCCGCGCCGTCGGACGCGTCCGAGATCCCGGCACTCGTGAAGGGCGCCGTCGAGTCGGGCAATCAGCTCGTGTCGATCCCGTGCGCGCCGCTGATGCACGGCACCGGCTGCTGGCTCGGGTGGTTCATCCCGATGTGCGCGGGCGCCCACATCGTGACGCTGACGAACCGGAGCCTTGACCCACACGAGGTGCTCCAAACGATCGAAGACCGCAAGGCGACCACCATCACCATCGTCGGCGACAGCTTTGCCAAGCCGCTGATCCGCGCGATCGACGAGGGCAAGCCCGGCGGGGGCACATACGACCTGTCATCGGCCGGACTCTTCATGTCGTCGGGCGTGATGTGGACCGCCGAGGTCAAGCAACAGATGCTCGACCGCATCGAGCAAGCCGTGCTGCTCGATGCCATGGGATCTTCTGAAGGTTCGATGGGCACCCAGATCACGATGAAGGGTGTCGCGATGGACACCGCGAAGTTCACCCAGTCGCCGGAGACGAAAGTCTTCAAAGACGACGACACCGAGGTGACCCCCGGCTCCGACGAGGTCGGAATGGTGGCCGCTGGCGGCAACGTGCCGCTCGGCTACTTCAAAGACGAAGAGAAGTCGGCGCGCACGTTCCGCGTCATCGATGGCGTGCGTTACTCCTTCCCGGGAGACTTGGCGATGGTGGCCGAAGACGGCACGCTCATCTTGCTCGGGCGTGGCAGCCAGGTCATCAACACCGGCGGCGAGAAGGTCTTCCCCGAGGAGGTCGAGGAGGCGGTCAAGCGCGTCGACGGAGTCCTCGACTGCCTCGTGGTCGGGGTCGAAAACGAGAAGTTCGGCCAGGCGGTCACCGCCGTTGCGTCGCGAGTAGACGGCTCATCAGTGGATGCGGCCACGGTCATCGCAGCCGTCAAGAACGACCTGGCTGGCTACAAGGCCCCGAAGACCGTCGTGTTCGTCGACGACGTCCCGCGCGCCCCCAACGGCAAAGCCGACTACAAGCGAGCCAAGTCGCTCGCCGAAGCCGACAGCTGAGGCTGACTAGATTGAGAAGCGGAACAGCGCGGTGACCAGCTCGCCGTCCTGTTCGAACTGGAGTGCTGCGAGAAAGTCGCCGAGACCGGGAAGGTCGGTGGCGAAGCTGAACCGATTGCCGTCGAGCACCTCGGCGTGCGCATGCGTGAACGCGAAGTCGTCGGCACGGATCAACGTCAGGAGCGCTGGCCCTTCGTAAACGTCGCTGCCGTTCCAGGTCTTCGACAATACGAAGTCGAACTGTTGGCGCCGAACGGTCAGCTCACCATTCGTCCACTCATCGTCGTCGACGATGTTCTGCGCGGCGAGCGCGTCGCCCGCCACCTGAACGGTTGCACCCAACTCGAGCAGCTCTGGTCCGCCGTCTGGCGACACCTGGGCGACCACTCGCACGTCGCCGGCCGGGACGTCGACTTCGAGGTCGCGGGGTTCGTCGACCACGACGTGTTCGAACCAGCCGAGGTCGGCAGTGGTGATGAAGAAGTGCGACCGCCCATCGTGCACATCGTTGAAGTTCATGGGCTGCCCGGCGCGGAGCAACTGGACGACCGCCTGGTTGGGCCCTGGTGAGGTGACGATCAGCTCGTCAGCACCGACCGAACTCTCGAGCGCGAATGAGAAGCCCGTGCCGTCGTGATGGCCCTCGTCTTCGGCGAGGAAAATCTGACCGTAGAGCCCGCCGAGCGTTGCCCCCACGCCGAGCACGATCAGCAAGATGGCGAAGGCCTTGCTCTTCACGCGTGCAGCTTCTCCACGAAGAAGTCGAGGACCCGCTCGACGCTGTCGTCGTCGCGCTGCTCCGTGAGCACGGAGTGGTCTGACTTGGCGTTGCTCGGCAAGTCGATCGCGATGAAGGCGTCACCGAGCTTCTCGCGCAGCGTGGCAAACCGCGTTCCGACGAGCTTGTCGTCGGTGAACCGGAGACCGAGCACCTGGCACCCCTCGGTGGCGCGCTGGACGACCGCAGCTTCGTCGTCGGGCGACAAGTTGAGGTTGGCCGCGCGCGCCTTGCCGACCGAGAACGGCATCGAAGGTTGCGACAACACCGGCGCGAGCATGATCTCGTCGACCATCATGCCGAGCGCGAATCCACCCGAGAAGCACATGCCGACCGCACCGACACCAGGCCCGCCGACCTCGAGGTGCAGATGACGAGCCAAGGCGCGCAGCCAGGCGATCACGGGCGATGTCTTGTTCATCGCCATCGTCGTGAATTCCTTCGAGATGCAGATCTTGGCCATCGATCCGGCGAGGTAACCCTGCGATGGCGGCTTACCCGGCGTGCCGACGAGGTCGGGCATCACCACGGTGAAACCGCGGGCAACCACCTCGTCGGCGAACTCGGCAACCTTGGGCGTGATCCCGGGGATCTCGTGGATGACGATGACGACCGGCCCGCTCCCCTTGCGGTACGTGTCGTGGGTGATGTTCGCTGCGGTGAAGTCGCCGCGTTCCCAACCGGCCAACACACTGTCGAATTCGCTCATGGCACCAGTCTGGCGGATTCGGGTCACGGACGAGCCAACGCGGCGAGCGCCTCTTCGGCCAGCAGTTCGGTTCCGAGCTTGAACGCGTCGAGTGTCGCCTGGTCGACGTCCTGGTCGCCCATTGCACCGTTCAGGAACCGGGCATAGACACCTTCGGAGATGACCGCGAGTCGCCACGACGAGAAAGCGACGTAGTACCCGATGTTCGAGAGATCCCGACCGGTGCGCAACGCGTACCGCTCGAGCAGTTCGGCGTAGGTCGGAAACCCGACGATGCCCGTGGGGTCGTTCGGACGGTTCTGCGCCTCACCAGGGTCGGACCAGTACACGCCGAGGTAGCCGAGGTCAGCCAGCGGGTCGCCCAGCGTGCACAACTCCCAGTCGAGCACGGCAGTGACGCGTCCAGCTTCGGTGTCGACGAGGCAGTTGCCGAAGCGATAGTCACCGTGGGCGATCGAGACCCCGACCTGCTCGGGGAGGTCTGCAGCAAGGCGCCTGCCGACCTCGTCGATCGACGCGAGATCGCGGGTTTTGGAGTTCTCCCACTGCGTTGTCCACCGCCGAACCTGACGTTCGACGTATCCCGACCGCTTGGCCAGGTCGCCGAGTCCGACCGCATCGACATCGACCGCATGCAAATCAGCGAGCACGTCGATCAGGTGCTCTCCTGCCTCACGACGCTGCGTCACCGTCATGTCGGCGGCGGTTTCTGCGCTTTCGAGCACCACGCCTTCGACGAGGCTCATCACATAGAACGGCGCACCGTTCACCTCGAGATCGGTGCACACGCCCAGGGTTCGCGGAACGGGCACGTTGGTGCGATTCACCGCCGAGATGATGGTGTGTTCACGGACCATGTCGTGCGCCGAGGCAAGCACCTTGCCGGTTGGCGGCCGCCGAAGCACCACCGCCGTGCCAGAGGCGTCGGTTACCCGAAAGGTGAGATTCGACCGCCCGCCCGTGATCAGATCAAAGGCGTACGGCCCCTCGATCATGTCGATGTTGCGATCGAGCCACGCGGTGACCCGATCGACGTCAATCCCTGCAACAGCCATCGGACTCGAACGTAGTGGCCCACCCGTCCGCGAACACAGCGCCGAGCGCCGAGCGAACGATGATCAGCCGGGGCGGCCGACGCCGGAGACTTTGCCCCAGTTGACGTTGGCGATCTTCACGACGCTGCCGGTGTTCGGAGCATGCACGAGCTGCCCACCGCCGATGTAGACGCCGACGTGGCTGATCGGTGAGTAGTAGAAGAGCAAGTCGCCGGGCTGTGCGGCGTTCTTGCTGACGTGCGGGATCGAGGCGTACTGCGCACGTGACTGGTGTGGCAGGTAGACGCCAGCTTGACCCCACGCATACTTCGTGAGTCCGGAGCAGTCGAACGACACGCCCGGCGCTTCGGTGGCGTAGCGATACGGAACGCCTTGCTGGCCGAGCGCTGCGTTGACCGCGACGCTGGCCCGCGACGAAGGCGGCGGGGCCGGCGGCTCAGGTGCGGGCTCCGGCGTGGGCGCCGGCGGCTGTGGAGTGGGGTTGCTGCCGCCCGTGGTCGTGCCCGTGGTGGCACCGCCATTGTTGTTGCCGCCGCCGGTGGTTGCGCCACCGTTGTTTCCGCCGCCTGTGGTTCCCGCGGTTCCGTTGTTGTTTCCGCCGCCGTTGTTGCCGCCACCCGAGCTCTGCGCCTGGGCCTGGTTGGCAGCGTCGATCTCGGCCTGAATGCGAGCAAGTGACTCGGCGGCGCGGCGCGCTTCTTCTTCGGCGATCAGCACACCGAGCTTCGCCTCGGCGTCGACCCGAGCCTGGGTGTACTCGCCGGTGAGGCGCTCGGTTTCTGCCTGTGCGTCGACCAGCGACTCGGCGAGGTCGTTTGCTTCGTCGCGCTTGTCTTCGAGCTCGGAGCGATCCTCTTCGAGGTCGTCGACGAATGCGTCGAGTTCGTCGGTGGTGATGTCGCCGGCGCTGAGCGCAACTCGGGCGAGTTCGTCGCGCTGCAGGACGTCGTTGATGTCGGCAGCGTCTTCGAACAGCGGGCCGAGCGGTGTGGTGCCGGCTCCGACGAACGTACGCACGGCCATGTCGCCGAGATCGGCGCGCAACTCGACGAGTTCGGCTTCCTTGCCGGCGATCGCGGTTTCGAGGTCGATGATGTCGAGGTCGAGCTGCGCCTTGGCGTCCAACGCCTCGACGTAGTCCTCGGCGATGTCGTTCGCCCGCTCCTCGAGACGCTCGAGTTCGTCGACGATGCGTTCGACCTCGTTGCGCTGCTGATCGACCGACTGCGCAAACGTCACGTTCGGCGTCATTGCCGGAACCAGCAGCGCCAGAATCATCGTCACGGGGACGGCTCGGAAGAAGTTCCTCATCAAGGGCCACACGCTACCCAAATATGACGAAGGTGTTGCGATATGGGGTCAGAATTCACATCTTGGAAAGATCCCCTCGCCGCGGTCGGAACGAGAGAAGGACCCGCCCACTCCAGTCGCTCTACTCCCACTCGATCGTGCCGGGCGGCTTGCTCGTGATGTCGTAGACCACTCGGTTCACGCCGTCGACCTCGTTGATGATCCGCTGACTCATCACTTCGAGCGTCTCGTACGGGATCCGCGCCCAGTCGGCGGTCATCGCGTCCTCGCTCGTGACCGCACGGATCACGACCGGGTTGCCATAGGTGCGCTCGTCACCCATCACCCCGACCGATCGCACGTCGGCGAGCAGTGCGGCGTACGACTGCCAGATCTCACGTTCGAGACCAGCGTTCTTCAGTTCCTCGCGCACGATCAGGTCGGCGTCCTGGAGGAGCGCGACACGTTCGGGCGTGACCTCGCCGATGATCCGCACGCCGAGGCCGGGGCCGGGGAACGGCTGACGCCACACCATCTCGTCGGGCAGGCCCAACTCGGTGCCGAGCGCACGCACCTCGTCTTTGAACAGATCGCGCAGCGGCTCGATCAGCTCGAGTTCCATGTCGTCAGGAAGGCCACCGACGTTGTGATGACTCTTGATCACCGACGCCTGCCCGTCGGCGCCGCCGGACTCGATGAGGTCGGGATACAGCGTTCCTTGCACCAGGAACTTGGCCTCAGTCAGGCCACCGGTGTGCTTCTCGAACACACGAATGAACCGTTCGCCGATCGCCTTGCGCTTCGCTTCGGGCTCGGTCACACCGGCGAGCGCCTCGAAGAACGATGCGCCTTCGTCGGCGTGGATCAGCTCGATACCGAGATTCCGCCGGAACGTCTCGACGACCTGTTCGCTCTCGTTCTTGCGCATCAGACCCGTGTCGACGTAGATGCACGTGAGCTGAGCGCCGATCGCCTTGTGCACCAACGCCGCGGCAACCGACGAGTCGACCCCACCCGAAAGGCCACAGATGACTCGGGCGTCACCGACCTGCTCGCGAATGAGCGCCACCTGTTCGTCGATGACCGACGACATGGCCCAGTCGGGAGCGATGTCGGCTCGCTCGTGCAGAAAACGCGCCAGCGCGCCCATGCCGTGCGGGGAATGCACCACCTCTGGGTGGAACTGCACGCCATAGATCTTTCGCTCGTCGTTCTCGAGCACGGCAACGGGCGCGCCGGCCGAGGTGGCAGTGGCGACGAAGCCGTCGGGGAGTTCGGTGATCCCGTCGAAGTGGCTCATCCAGCACTCGTGCTCGTCGGGTGCATCATCGGGAAGGATGAGTGAGGCGCCGGTGCGTTCGAGCTGTGTGCGGCCGTACTCACCTGCCATTCCTCGACCGACGACGCCACCGAGCTGCTGCGCGATCAGCTGTGCTCCGTAGCAGATGCCGAGGATCGGGACCCCGAGATCGAAGATCGCCGGGTCGAGCTGCGGTGCGCCCTCGACATGCACGCTGGCAGGCCCACCCGACAGGATGATCGCGGCAGGCGCACGCTCGGCGATCTCGTTGGCCGAGATTCGATTCGGCACGATCTCGGAGTAGACGCTCAACTCGCGCACACGGCGAGCGATGAGTTGTGCGTATTGTGCTCCGAAGTCGACGACGAGCACCGTGGCCCGATCGTTGGGGGCTGCTGTGTGATCGGTGGAGGTGTGCGCTTGACTCAAGTCATGCATCGTAGAGCGGACGACAGCCTGAGGCGGACCTTGTTGGTACTCCCTGCTGTGATCATCGGGGTACTGATGTGCGCTGCTGCACTGTTCCTGCTTGCGAATCGGTCGAGCGACACGTCGTCATCCGACCGACCGATCGCGTCCGCTACGGCCGATGGCGCTGATGAAGTTGCGCCGGTGTCCGACTTCTATCCCGAGCAGAACAATCTCAGCGATTGCCTCGGGCTCGTCGAGCGGCCCGGCTGCGGGAGCGAAGCTCGCGGCGGCTGGGGACAGAACGTCGTGTTCGTGCTCCTCGC
>CALICC010000098.1 GCA_938049325.1 uncultured Ilumatobacter sp.
CGAGGCGTTCGATGAGCTTCGTGTCGGATGTCCCCGGCGCGTAGAGGCAGTCGGCTCCGACGTCAGCAAAGGCCTGCAGACGGTCGAGTACATCATCGAAGGCAGCGGGGCCGTCGTGCGTCATTCGGTCGGCACGTGCGCAGACGACGAACTCGGGATCCAGCGCTCGGGCGGTCTCGACCGCTGCAACGATGCGGTCGACGGCATGTCGGCGATCGTAGAACCCGACCTCGACGTCGCCTGACCAGTCCTCGAAGCTCGCCCCAGCTGCCCCCGCTTCGATCAGCCGCTCGACCGCTTGGGCAACCTCGTCAGGACCATGACCCCAGCCGTTCTCCGCATCGACACTCACGGGAACATCGACCGTCGAACAGATCTCGGCCACTCGTGCAATGGCCTCGTCCCGGGTGATCGCGCCCGCAGCGTCGCGCCGACCAATGGTGTACGCATGGCCGCCGCTCGTGGTTCCCAACGCCTCGGCGCCGGCCGCCGCGGCGAGTGCGGCGGAACCCACGTCATGCACGTTGACCAGGAGAAAGGTGCCGGCCTGGTGAAGTTCGCGCAGCGACTTCATCGGGCGCTCGCCGCCGCGGTCGGTGTGTGGGCGGTCGGTGTCTCGATCGTCATGTTCGGACTGTATGCCGGGATCGTTTCGACACGTGTCGAAATGGCGGGCCACGATCGGGCTCTCCCGTGAACGCAAAAGCCCCCGACAGGCGAACTGTCGAGGGCTTGCTGGTGGAGAAGATGGGAATCGAACCCACGACCTTCTGCTTGCAAAGCAGATGCTCTACCAATTGAGCTACTTCCCCAAAGGGGTTCCCCGCTACAGGGAGATTCCACGATACCCGCGACCTGCGCGATGACGCACCTCTTGACGGACTCCTGATGCCGTTGCTCACGCAGCGTGTCGGAAGGTTGCTCGGTACGCACTCGGTGTCGAACCCACAACCTTGGTGAAGTGCTGACGCATCGCTGCCGCCGAACCGAACCCGACCGTGGCCGCGATTTCGTCGACCGACACCGAGGATGCTTCGAGCAACCGTTGAGACGCCACCACCCGTTGGTGCAGGATCCACTGCAGCGGCGTCGTCCCGGTTGCGGCCTTGAACCGTCGGGCAAACGTCCGTGGTGTCATCGCCGCTCGGCGGGCCAACTCGTCGACGGTGAGCTGACGCTCCAAGTTGCCCTCGACCCAAGCGAGCACCGCTCGAAGGTCGGCGTCGACGTCGGTCGACGATGGGATGGGTTGCTCGATGTACTGGGCCTGGCCACCGTCGCGATGTGGCGGCACGACCATGCGGCGCGCAATCGTGTTGGCGACGTCAGCGCCCCAATCACTGCGGACCAAGTGCAAGCACAGGTCGATCGCCGCCGAGGTGCCGGCCGACGTGTACAAGCCGTCGCCACCGGTGTAGAGGACATCGGGCACCAGGTTGATCTGCGGATAGCGCGCCCGGAATTGGTTCGCGTACGTCCAATGCGTCGTGGCGTCTTTGCCGTCGAGCAGCCCGGTCGCTGCCAACACGAACGCACCAGAACAGAACGAGACGACGCGAGCACCGCGAGCGTGCGCGGCGCGAAGTGCGTCGAGTGACGCGGGATCCGGTGCATCGGTTGGGTTCGGACGACCGCCGTTGGGGATGACGATCGTGTCGGCCCATTCCAATGCCGACAGGTCGTGGTCGACCACCATCTCGAATCCGCAGTCGACACGCAGCCTCGGGCCGACGTTCGTGCACATCCGCAGCTCGGAATACGGCACGCCCTGTGCAGTGCGGTCGTTGCCCCAGACTTCGATCGCCACCGACAGCTCGAACATGGCCGGGTTGTCGAACAGCAGAACTGCCACGCGATGCTCGCGATCCTGCCGAATCGGACTGGCACTTTTGCTACTCATGTTGGTTATTCTGCCACTGGCAGGATGTCGGCGTCCAGCGCATTATTGCCACATGATGTTTTCAGTGTTCTGCCCGACCCACAACTCCCGGCGGCTGATGACCCGCAGCAACGCGATCAGCTTCTGGAACGGCGACGAGGGCCCGATGATCCGCTGGAAGTGCAGTTGCGGCCACGAGGGAACCGTCGGACCCGACGGATCGCAGCCCGATGCCGTCAACGCCTCGGCGCCGGATCAGCCGCTTGCGCAGATCGCCTGAGCGCGAGTTCCGGCCAACGAACGGGCACACTGGCGGGAATGAACCCTGTTGTCTGGGCGGGACGCAACGCCAAGCGAGCCGGCATTCTCGTCGTCGGCACGATCGTGGTGCTCGCCGGCATCGCATTGCTGCCGCTTCCCGGACCCGGGATGCTCGTGATCATCGTCGGGCTCATCATCCTCGCTCAGGAATTCGAGTGGGCCGAACGACTCCTCGACATCGCTGTCGAAAAGGCCGCCGCGGCGAACAGCAAAGCGCAGAGCACCGCCGCTGGCAAGGCAGCGCTCGCAGCGTCGGGCCTCGGACTCATCGGTGCCGGCATCGTGGTGATCGTCTTCTTCTCGCAATACCTGATCGTCGGGATCTCGCTGATCGTCAGCGGGATCATCGGCCTCTGCACGCTGCACCCGCGGGTCCACGTCTGGGTCGAAGAACGCGCTCGGGTGGGGATCAACTCCACCGACGACGCCTGACGAACGCCGCCGCACGGCCCGCGTGCTGCGATATCAGTCGTCTTTGAGCGCGACGGCGTTCGGTGTCACGTTCATCTTCGGCTCGTACTCGGCCACCTCGACGACACGCCCATCGGATTTGAACATCGCGACGAGGTCGGTCCGACACGTCGAACAGGGCCCGTAGAACTCGTCAGATGTCGGTGCGTCGCAGCGAGGGCAAGAGAACTCCACTCGGGCGACGTTACAACGCCTACGATCGCAACCG
>CALICC010000099.1 GCA_938049325.1 uncultured Ilumatobacter sp.
CGTGCACCTCGACATGAGCACGGCCGGCGATCTCTTCGGCGCGAGCGGCTTCGACGCCGCCTACATCGACACCGTCATCTCGGTCGGCTTCATGCCACCGTGGCCCGCCGCCGACGGCGACGTGCCGTTCCACGACGACCGACGCCTCAGCGAGGAAGAGATCGCGACCATCGCCGCATGGGCTGAGGCGGGTGGCGACGTCGATGTCGAGCCCGACACACCGATCGTTCCGGCTCGCCCGACGCGCACGATCATCGAGCGCGACCGGGAACTGGTCGCCGAACCGTACAAAGGCTCGATCGCCGACCCCGACGACTACCGCTGCCAGATCTACGACCCACTGCTCTCGGAGCCGGCGTGGTTGCAGGGATTCGGCATCGAAGAAGACCGCACGGAGGTCGTACACCACGCATTGCTCTTCAAGGCCAGCGCGGACACCAGGGCCGATGCCGAGGCACGCGAAGCAGCCGACCCCGACGTCGGTTGGTCGTGTACTGGGCTGGCAGGGGTGCCCGGGGTCAACCAGATCATGAGCTGGGCACCGGGTCAGGATGCAACGCAGCTACCGTCCGACACGGGTCTCCTCATGGGCGCAGGTGATTTCTTCGTGGTGCAGATCCACTACCACTACGAAGAGGAGTCCGCCGATCTGGACCCCGATCAGACGATGCTCGTCGTCGACTTCGCCGACGACGCCGTCCTCGAGGAAGCGGGCGGCAGCCTCGACCCCGTTGACCTCACGTTGTACCTCGGCCCGGCCGAGATTCCGTGCTCGACGGAGGAGTCAGGACCGTTGTGCGATCGCGACGCAGCGATCGCCGACCTCCAACAACGGAGCGGAAGCCTTGCGGGTGCCGTCGCGAACGGCCTCATGGCGCAGTGCGGCGCAACCGTCGAGGACTACGCCGACATGACCGACGGCATCGCCAATTCGACCTGCGACATCCCGGCGACTCCCGGACAGATCGTGTCGGTCTGGGGTCATGAGCACGAGCTCGGCAAAGCGTTCAAGATGACCTTGAATCCCGACACACCCGGTGAGCTGGTGTTACTGGACATTCCCAACTGGGACTTCGACTGGCAGCTCGACTACTCGCCGGTCGACGACATCATCCTGGTCGAAGGCGACGTGATCCGAGTCGAATGCACCTGGGATCGATCGAAGATCGACGAAGACGCCGAACCGCGTTACGTCCTCTGGGCCGAAGGCACAGACGACGAGATGTGCTACAGCCAGATCGTCACCCGCCCCGTTTGACTGGGTCACGTTGGTGCCGGAACCAAAAGGACCCAGTTTGATTGGGTCACGTTGGTGCCGGAACCAAAAGGACCCAGGCCTGTCGGCGCTCGGGTGAGAACCCGGACGCGGAGCGCACTAGTTTGATTCCGTGAGCCGCTCGGCTCGCGACGAACACGACACACAAGGGGTATACGTGGCTGGTGCAAGCATTCTGGGAACGCGCGTCGAACGCAAGGAAGACCCGAAGTTCTTGACCACGGGAGGCGTCTACGCCGACGACCTCCAAGACCCTCGTCTCGACGGTGCCGCGCAAGCTGCGTTCGTCCGGTCCGCTGTCGCCCACGGAAAGATCGAGTCGATCGACATTTCGGGCGCACTCGAGATGCCCGGCGTGCTCGCCGTGCACACCGCCGATTCACTCGGACTCCAGCCGATCCCGTCGCCGTTCAACCCGATGGCGTCGCGCACGTTGCTCGCCAGTGGCAAGGTCCGCTTCGTCGGCGAACCGGTGGCCGTCGTCGTCGCCGAAACCATGGAGCAGGCAACCGATGCCGCCGAGATGGTGTTCGTCGACGTCGAGTTCCTTCCGACCCACGTCGACCTCGAGAAGGCGCTTGCGTCCGATGTCTTGCTGTACGACGAAGCCGGGTCGAACGCCGTGTTCGACACCACCGCACTCGGCATGCCCGAGAACAGCTCCGCTGACGAGTTCTTCGCCGACTGCGACGTTGTGGTGACGGGCACGTTCATGAATCAGCGCGTCGCGCCGTGCCCGATGGAACCGCGCGCATCCGCGGCCGTGTGGGAGGGCGACAAGCTCACCCAGTGGGTGTCGACACAGCACGCGCAGGGCATCAAGGATCCATTCGTCGCAGCCAACGGGGTCGACGCCGAGAACGTCCGCATCATCACCCCGGACGTGGGTGGCGGCTTCGGCGCAAAAATCGACCCGTATCCCGAAGAGCAGTTGCTCGGCGTGCTCGCCAAGGACGTGGGCCGCGCCGTTCGGTGGCGTGAGACCCGGAGCGAGTCGATGATGAACCTCGGCCACGGTCGGGCGCAGCTGCAGTACGTCACCATGGGCGGAACCAAAGACGGCGACGTCACGCACTACCAATTGCACGCGCTGCAGGACTGCGGCGCGGCGGTGGGCATGGGCACGATTCTCGCTCCGTTCTTCACTCGCCCGATGGCGGCTGCGGTCTACGACATCCCGAACATGGAGGTGCGCACCACCTCGGTCGTCACCAACACGACGCCGATCACGGCGTACCGCGGCGCCGGGCGCCCCGAGGCAACCGCAGCGATCGAGCGGGCCATGGACCTCATGGCGCTCGAAGTCGGCATGGATCCGGCCGAGCTGCGTCGCAAGAACTTGATCCCGAAGTTCATGGAGCCGTACACCACGTCGATCGGTCAGGTGTACGACGTCGGTGACTTCGAAGGGTCGCTCGACAAGGTCCTCGAACAGGCCGACTACGCGGCGCTGCGCGCCGAGCAGGCCGAACGCCTGGCGTCGGGCAGCGAGAAGGTGCTCGGCATCGGCGTGTCGGTCTACGTCGAGATCACAGGCGGCGTCGACCCGAAGCAAGAAGACGCCCGCATGGACATCCATGACGACGGGTCCGCCACGATCTACACCGGCACCACACCGCAGGGTCAAGGCCACGACACCGCGTGGTCGATGATCGCCAGCGAGCAGACCGGCATCCCGATCGACAAGATGACCCTCGTGTTCGGCGACACCGATCGCGTCGCCAAGGGCGGCGGCACGATGGGCTCACGTTCGCTGCAGCAAGGTGGCGTCGCCGTCGACAAGGTCTCCAAGGAGCTCGTCGACAAGGCGCAGAAGCTCGCCGCGAACCTGCTCGAAGCCGACGAGGCCGACATCGTCCTCGACAAGGAAAACGGCGCGTTCCATGTTGCCGGAACCCCCGCCGTGTCGAAGACGTGGGCCGACCTGTCGGTGGCCGCCAAGGCGCAGAACGATCCGCTCGACATCCAGACCACGTTCGTTGCCGAAACGGCGACGTTCCCGTTCGGCGCTCACATCGCCGTGGTCGAAGTCGACACGGGCACCGGCCAGGTCAAGCACCTTCGCCAGATCGCGTGCGACGACGCCGGCAAGGTCGTCAACCCGCTC
>CALICC010000100.1 GCA_938049325.1 uncultured Ilumatobacter sp.
CGTCCGCTGGTGGTGGGAACACAAGGGTCCGACCAACATCGACAATCTGCTCCCGTTGTGTGAGCAACACCATCACGCCGTCCACGATGGAGGTTGGGGCCTGTCGCTCACTCACGTTCGAACTGCCACATGGACACGCCCGGACGGACGACTCCACCATCGCGGTACGACGATTGACCGGCGCAGGGCGCCGCGACCAACAGCAACGTCGTCAACGCGCAACACCCACGATCGCAGGCCACGAGACGTTCCCCTCATACGGTGACTCGACGTGCTGGAGCCGAGTGAGTGTCCGGGCGCAACGGTTCGCTGCTGCGCGCGAGGAGTGAGCGGCGCGAAGCAACAGGTCCGCGGATCAGTGCGAGCGAGTGGCGAGCGATCAGCTCACTTCGGCGGGTCTCGGAATCACTGGAGCAGGTCAGGGCGTGATGCTTCGACCATGCGCCGGAAGCCGTCGCGCCAGTCGACCGACGACGCGAACCCAGCCTCGTGGAGCAGTGTGAGGTCGGGGATGATCGCAGGAATCGTCGCAGTGGTCGGCTCGAAGGTCGGCGTCAGCCCGGTCAATTCGCCGAGGTAGGTCGACCAGTCCTCCACCGACACCACCTGGTCGCCGCCCCAGTTGACGATGCGCGCCGGACTGTCGGCGTAGCTCAGCAGGTGCGGCAGGCTCGCGGTGATGTCGTCGGCGTGGATCGGCGTGTAGCTCGTCGGTCCATCGACGTGAACCGGGATCGCCATGCCCTGCTCCATCATCAAGAGGTGAAACAGAGGCCAACCGTAGGTGTCGCCATACGGGACATTGAGTCGGGCGATGACCGTCGGCACGCCGAGTCGACGCGCCTGATACTTCACCAACACTTCGGCGGCGATCTTCGAGATCGAGTACGTGGGCATGCCGGGCATGGGCCGGTGACTGTCGCCGAGGAGGTCGGTTTCGACACGCGGCTCCTGGCCGGCGGGCGCGTACACAGCGGTCGACGAGCAGTGAAAGAACGCCTGGAGTCGGTCGCTGCGCTCGGCTGCCGCTTCCATGAGGTCGGCGCTTGCATCGGCATTGATCTTGAACGCGATGTCGAAGTTGTCGGCCTTGGCGACGGCAAAATGCAGGACCAGATCGAGGTCGGCGGGCACGGCGCTGAGGTCGCCAGACGCGAGATCGATCGCCAACGGCGTGACTCCGGCCTCCTCGAGTGGGACGCGCTGCTCGGGGTCCTTGAATCGGGCGACTCCGAACACTTCGTTGCCCGCCGCGGCGAGAGATGTGGCGACGGGGCCAGCGACCCAGCCGGTCACCCCCGTGACGAGAATGCGTTGCCCGGTCATCGGCTCCATGCGCGTGACCGTAGTGAACCCGCTGCGTCATTCTCGATCTTGAGCGCCACCGGTGTTCCGGTCTCGAGCCAGCTCCGATGCAGTGATCGGATGCGGTCGCGTGTCGGTCTGCCCTTGCGCCACATCAGGTACTCGGGATTGCAGAACCAGCCGACATCGTTCACGTATGCGTCGCGCAGCTCCGGAGAGACGGCGTCGAGGCCAACGACCGCGGTGGCCTGGCGCCAGCCCGCCGCGGTGCGGACGCGGATGGTCGGTTGCTCGGTGAGGTTGCGGAGCCAGCCGACGCTCGGGCCGTGGATGGAGACGATGCATGCTTCGTCGCCGCGTTGGACGAGCCGGATGCATCTCGATCGCCGTTTGCCCGTCGTGCGACCGATCGTGGTCAGAACCCCATAGCCCGCTGGTGGGCGGAGCAGAAAGAACGGCAGTTGCACCCCCGAGAGCAATCGTCCACCGAGACTCGAAGACGTGAACGGGTTCTTCGAGCCGCGAGTGCTCGTGCGTCCGTCTGGATAAGTTAACACGTGTTCATCTTGAGTGATGAACACGCTGCTGTCAAGACGGGTTCACAGGACTGAACGTTCGTGCTGGTGGTCGGGGCGGTGGTCTGAGCTGGCGGTCGGGGCGATGGTCTGAGCTGGTGGTCGGGGCGATGGTCTGAGCTGATGGTCTGGACCGGTGGCCTGAGCTGGTGGCCTGAGCTGAACGTCTGAGCTGATGGTCTGGACCGGTGGTCGCGGCGCGGGGTCAGCCGCCGGAGTCGATCACGATGTTGGCCTCATCGAGCAGGATCCACGGCATGTTGTCGGTGTCGAGGAACTTCTCGATGTCGGCTTGCATCTCGACGAAGTCAGGCAGTTCGATCTGTGCGAAGAAGTCGGCGACCGAGGCGTACTCCTGGATCGTGACGCCGTCCCACTCGGGTTCGTGGCCGCCCTCGTCGGTGGGCCAGACGGCAGGGTGTTGCTCGTAGCGGCGCACCAGCGGCGCGATCGCGCTGTTCGCGATCAGCGGGCCGTGAACGTTGTACCAGTGATCGAGGAACTCCTGATGGGTCGTGCCGGGGCGTCGCCTCAGCATCGTGACGAGTCGGATGCCCGACTCACCGGCGCTGTCGGCAGCGTCTGCGTCGTGTGCGTTGGCGCCGTCCGGTTCGCTGTTGGTCTCCTGCGTCATGATTCGAGACCGTACTCTCGTGTCACGCAGGTCCGTGTCACGCAGGTCGGCCCCGGACCGGGTCGAACCCGCACTTCTCAAGCTTGCCGGGCTTCCCGAACGTCCCGCACTGCTTGCCGGGCTGAGCTTGCCGGGCTGAGCTTGCCGGTTTTTCGAAGCCGGCGAGTTACGCGCACTTCACGAGCTTGTCGCGCTGGTCGGGATCGAGGCTCGAGCACTGTGCGTGGCGAGGAACCG
>CALICC010000101.1 GCA_938049325.1 uncultured Ilumatobacter sp.
TGATGACCGGGATGGCGAAGAGGAGCAGCATCTGCACCACGAAGGCCATCCACGTGAAGATCGGCATCTTCATCATCGACATGCCAGGTGCACGCATGTTCAGCACGGTGACGATGAGGTTGATGGCACCGACCAACGAGGCGACACCGGTGATCTGGAGACCGAGGCCCCAGAAGTCGACACCGTTGGTCGGACTGAACGGCACCGAACTGTTCGGTGCATACATGAACCAGCCGCCGTCAGCGCCACCGCCGAGGAACCACGACGTGTTGAGGAAGACACCACCGAAGACGAAGACCCACAGCGACAGCGCGTTGAGGCGTGGGAACGCCACGTCTCGGGCGCCGATCTGCAGCGGGATGAAGTAGTTGGCGAAGGCAGCAGCCATCGGCATCACGAAGAGGAACACCATGGTGGTGGCGTGCATCGTGAACATTTGGTTGTACTTGTCGGCCGAGAGAATCGTGCCGTCAGGCCCGGCGAGCTGCAGGCGGATGAGGCCGGCTTCGAGACCACCGATGACGAAGAAGATCATGGCGGTGACGCCGTACATGATCCCGATCTTCTTGTGGTCGACGGTGAAGGCCCACGAGCGCCAGCCTTCGGTTTCGACGGGGCGTCGCAGGTAGCCGAACGACGACGTTGCGGTGACCGCGGCGTCGGCGTCGGGGTAGGTCAGCGAATCGTTCGCTGGGCGTTCGATGATGGCCATGACTAGCGATCTCCCATCGTCATTTCAGCGTGCGTCGCGCGCATCAGTTGCGCTCCAACAGGTAGGCGAGCAGCTGATCGATCTGTTCTTCGCTCAGGGCCAGGTATGGCATCCCTCGGTAGAGACCGTCGGTTGCTTCGAGCTTCAGTGGATCTGCGTACATCGGCTTCTTGGCCGGTGAGTTGCGCAACCATTCGCGGAGGTCGACCTCGTTGAAGAATTCGTCGGTCACACCTTGCAGGTAGAGATCGGTGAAGTCTTCGGGGTCTGCATTCCACACGACGTCGCGCTGCGACGGGATGAGTAGGTCCCAGGTGGCGCCGGCAAACGTGTTGCGCGACATCAGGTGGCTCAAGTTCGGAGCCGCACCGGAGTAGACGTTCTCGTCGGGGCGAGCGACGTTGGGTGTGCCGTCGCTGTTGAGCAGGCCGTCGATCTGGTGGCAGCGTGCGCAGTTGGCGAGGAACGTCGCCTCGCCTTCGGCGGCGAGTGTGCCCGCTTCAGGTGCGACATAGTCGGAGGTTTGACGCTCGACCCAGGTGGCGAAACCTTCGGGCGTGAGTGCGGCAACTTCCATCCGCATGTTGGCGTGCGACAGCCCGCAGAACTCGGCGCACTGACCGGCGTAGATGCCAGGCTCTTCGGCTTGCATGCGCAGTGTGTGGATACGGCCCGGCACCATGTCGCGCTTGCCGTTGAGGCGCGGGATCCAGAACGAGTGGATGACGTCGCGGCTGGTGCCACGGATCAGGACGTTCATGTCGGCCGGGATCACCATCTGGCCCGAGGTGACGATCGGTTCGGTGATGCCGCCGGGCAGGCAACCGTCTTGGACCGGGTAGTCGTATTCCCACCACCACTGCTGGCCAGTGACGTTGACGATGCACTCGGTGTCGTTGGTTTCGTTGAGCGCCATCAGCGTGCCGACGGTTGGCACCGAGATACCGATCAGGATCAGCGCGGGGAGGATCGTGAGGCCGATCTCGAGCTTCGGGTTGCCGTGTGACTGCTCGGGAATGGCCTGGCCACGGTCTTTGTAGCGGAACACGACCCAGGCAATGACGACCATGACGATGACGCCGATGATGCCGGCGAGCGCAAAGATCCACCATTGGAGATCTTGGATCTCCTGCGCGTTGGAGCCGGCGGGGTCCCATGTGTCTTGCGGGGCGTCTTGCGCGCAACCCGCGATCAACAGGCCGATGCCGACCACGGCAGCACTGCGCAGGAGCCCGGCACGGGGCACCGATCTGCGGGAGTTCACGGAATTCAAGCTAGTTCCAGTCTGTGTGTCGCGCATGTTCGTTCGCTCGTGATTTGCGTGTCTCACGGCACCAACACTTCGAGGGTTGCGGTTTCGACACCGGGCACGAAGAACCAGAGTCCGGGTCCGTCACCGTTCGGGTTGGTCTCGGGGAATGCGAAGCTCGGTTCGGCGACCACGACGGTCAGCGCCTGAGCTGCGCCCTCTTCGATCAAGGTGGTGCAGAGCTGATGGCGAGCTTCGACTTCTTCGACTTCGCCGTTGTGCTCGATCTCGACGGTTTCGGTGCCGAGGTCGAGCGAGAGGCGAACGTGTTCGCTGCTCTGGTTGCGGAAGATGATGTTGGTCGCGTTCGACCGAGCAATCGTGAGCGGGCCGTCGACGTCGGGGCCCGGCAGGTTGTAGTCGAGGGTTCCGTCGGCCCGCAGGAAGACCTCGATGGCGTTCGACTTGAGCCCAACCGTCTGGCTGGCGTCTTCGTCGGCCTCGGGGAACTCTTCGGGGCTTTCGCAGATGAGTCCGGCCGGGTGCTTGCCCTTCTCGGCGCCCTCGGCGTACTCGTCGGGGTGCGTGATGGCTTCGTGCTGCCACAGCGCCGTGGTCTCGAACACGGGGATGTCTCGTTCGCCGTCGAGGCCAGCGGCGGTACCGGCGGCGATCACCGCAACAGCACCGACGGCCATGACGCCGCCCATGGCGCCGGTCTTGACCGACGGGCGAGCGGCGATGGTGAAGGCAATGGCGAGCACGATGCTGGCGAGCACCGCGAACGCGATGACGGTGTTGGTCTTCGACAGCCAG
>CALICC010000102.1 GCA_938049325.1 uncultured Ilumatobacter sp.
CGCACGGTGCGCGCTCGCCTCCGATCGCGAGCTGCTGTTCGATCCGTACTCGGTCAACCGAGTCACCGGCTCGTTCATCCTGGTCGACAAGCTCTCGAACGCAACCGTCGCGGCGGGCATGATCATCGGTGCCTCGTCGGCCTGGAACCAGTCGCCGTCGGCAACGCTGACCCGCCAGGTTTCCGGTGTCACCGAAGCCGAGCGAGCGGCTCGATACGGGCAACGCCCGGCCACGGTGCTGCTCACCGGCCTCACCGCAGCCGGCAAGTCGACCATTGCGTCCGCACTCGAGCGACGCCTCTTCGACCGAGGTCGAACAACGATCCGTCTCGACGGTGAGAACGTTCGTATGGGCATCAGCCGTGACCTCGGGTTCAGCGCTCAGGAGCGCTCCGAGAACCTCCGCCGCGTGGCAGAGGTCGCGCGACTGGTGAATACTCAGGGCGTCATCGCCATTGCAGCGCTCGTGGCGCCCAAGGCCGACGTCCGCGAGTTGGCTCGTGAGTTGATCGGCGACGACCGATACATCGAAGTCTTCGTCGACACGCCCGTCGACGTGTGTCGTGAGCGCGACGAACACGGCATCTACGAAGCCGCCGACCGCGGCGACATTCCGCAGTTCCCGGGCGTGTCGGCGACGTACGACCGGCCGACCGACATGGACCTGCGGCTCGACGCGGTGGCCAGTCCGGTCGAGGAGAGCGTCGACCAGATCATCGATCTGCTCTTCGAGCGCGGCTTCCTCGACAGCGGCAGCTGATGGCGGCCGAACCGGTTTCCGACAACATCGTCCGCGCTGACGGTCACATCTCCGGAGCGGACCGGGCGGCGAACTTCGGGCACGGTTCGGCGACCGTTTGGTTCACCGGGCTCTCGGGTTCCGGTAAGTCGACGCTCGCGTTCGCCGTCGAGCAGCGCTTGATCGAGTTGGGTCGCGCGACCTACGTGCTCGACGGCGACAACGTCCGATTCGGGCTCAACAGCGATCTCGGCTTTTCGCCCGAGGACCGAACGGAGAACATCCGGCGGATCGGACACGTCTGTCGCCTGTTCCAGGACGCCGGACTGATTGCGCTGACAGCGTTCATCTCGCCGTACGCAGCCGATCGCGCGGCGGTTCGCGACGTACATCCCGCTGGTCGGTTCATCGAGGTGTTCGTCGACACCCCGATCGAAATCTGCGAAGCGCGCGACGTCAAGGGCCTGTACGCCAAGGCGCGTGCGGGTGAGATCCCCGAATTCAGCGGTATCTCTGCGCCGTACGAGGCGCCGGTTGACCCCGAACTGACGATCGACACCACGAAGCCGCTCGAGGCGTGCGTCGACGAGATCGTTGCCTATCTCGATCGTCTCAGCAGCTGAGCCGTCGTTCGGGGCTTGGCCTCAGACGCGATCTCACACGCCGTAGACCTCTTTGGTGATCGATCGGATGTAGGTCAAGAAGGCGGTGCTCGACAGGGGTCGTCCCGTGGCTCGTTCGACGAGTTCGCTCGCCGAGTAGCGGCGACCGTGGACATGGACGTTCGAGCGAAGCCACTCGAGCAGTGGAGCGAAGTTGCCACTTGCGATGGCGCCCGACAGATCGGGTACCGCTTCGTCGGCTGCGTCATAGAGCTGGGCGGAGATCAGATTGCCCAGCGTGTACGTCGGGAAATACCCGATGGCGCCCATTGCCCAGTGGATGTCTTGCAGAACGCCGTCGGCGACGGAATCTGGCCGAACGCCGAGCAGTTCGTCATAGGTCGCGTCCCAGAGATCAGGGAGCTCGGCGACCGAGACGTCGCCGGCGATGATCTGTCGCTCCATCTCGAATCGGGCGAGAATGTGGAGGTTGTACGTTGCTTCGTCGGCTTCGACTCGAACGGTGGACGGCGTCACCGTGTGGAGCGCCGAGAAGAGCGTGTCGACCGTGACCCCATCGGTACCGGGGAGATGCTCGTGGAGATGAGGGAGCGCCCACGTCCAGAAGGCCTTGGAGCGACCGACCTGGTTTTCCCACAGCCGCGACTGGCTCTCGTGGATGCCGAGCGATACGGCTTCGCCGAGCGGTGAGCCGGCAAGAGACTCGGGCAGGCCCTGCTCATACATGGCGTGGCCGGCTTCGTGCATGATCCCGAGCAGCCCCGACCGGAAGTCGTCAGATTCGCTGCGCCAGGTGATGCGAACGTCGCCGTGTCCGAATCCGCTCGTGAACGGATGAGCTGAGCGGTCGAGTCGCCCTGCCTCGAAGTCGTACCCGATGGCGGCGGCGATGACTCGGCCGAGTTCGCCCTGCTGCGCTTCGGTGAACTCGCCGCGCACGGGGGCTTCGTCGATCACGACACCGCTCTCGGCGACGGAGCGGACCAACGGCGACAGTTCGGTGCGGAGTTCGTCGAAGAGCGGCGCCAACTGTTCGACCGTGGCGCCGGGCTCGTAGCCGTCGAGGAGTGCGTCGTAGGGCGTGTCGGCGATTCCTGCGTCGACGAGCGCTGCGGCTTCTTCTTTGGACAACGCGATGATCTCGGCGAGCACTGGTGCGAACGCGTCGAAATCGGCGTCGGCGCGCGCCTGCTGCCACACGTTGAGCGCCCGGCTGCGCGTTTCGGCCGATCGCCGCGCGAGATCGCCCGGGATCGCTGACGCGCGTGTGACCTCGCGGCGGGCTTCGCGTACCTGAGCAGCGAGCACGTCGTCGTCGGCGACCAAATCGGCGGCTGCGTCGATCGCGTCGGCAAGGGCCGGATCGGTCATCTGCTGATGGCGCAGGCCGGCGAGAACCGACAGCGCACGGCCTCGGGTCGCCTGTCCCTTGGGAGGCATCTTGGTTTCCTGATCCCACGACAGCACCGCTGCGGCGGATCCCAAGGCCGCCATGTCGGCCCACTTCGACAGGAACGTGTCGGTTGCGGTCATGTGCGCAAGTGTACGAGGTGGAACGATCGCGAGTTCGGCCGAGTCGAAGGATGCATGACGCCGATCTGGTGCGGGCGTAGGTTGGCGACATGACGGTGACGGCACTTGATCCTGGCAGCGCAACAATCGGTTTCATCGGCCTCGGCAATGTGGGCAGCAAGCTCGCCGGATCGGTGCTCCGCAACGGCTACGACCTGGTGGTGACGGATCTCGACGACGCATTGGTGGACGACTTCGCCACTCGTGGCGCACATGCTGCATCGAGCCCGCGCGACCTCGCTGCTCGCTGCGACGTGGTCATCACGTGCTTGCCCAGCCCGGCAGCTTCGTCGGCGGTCGTCGAAGGTGAAGACGGTGTGTTGTCCGGCCTGCGGCCGGGATCGACCTGGATGGAGATGTCGACGACCGACGAAACCGAGATCCGTCGACTCGGCAGCCGTGTGGCCGAGGCGGGCGGACATGCGGTCGACTGCCCGGTTTCGGGCGGTTGTCATCGGGCGGCAACCGGCAACATCTCGATCTTCGCCGGCTGTGAACGATCGACCTTCGAGCACGTGCTGCCGCTGCTGACCGTGCTGGGCCGTCGTGTGCTGCACACGGGGCCGCTCGGATCGGCGTCGATTCTCAAGGTGGCGACGAATTACCTCGCGACGGCGAACTTGGTTGCCGTGACGGAGGCGCTGACCACGATGGCTGCTGCCGACATCGACCTCGCAACGACCTACGAGGCCTTTCGGATCTCGAGCGGGAACTCGTTCGTCCACGAAACCGAAGGGCAGGTCATCCTCAACGGATCCCGCGACATCAACTTCACGATGGATCTGGTGCTCAAAGACATCGGGCTGTTCCAGAGCATCGCCGATCGTCATGACGTGCCGCTGCGGGTCAATCCGTTGCTCATCGACGTGTTCCGCGACGCAGCGGCGACGTACGGCGAGCGCGAGTGGTCACCGAACGTGATTCGTGTGTTGGAAGACGCCACTGGGCTCGACGTGGTGGCGCCTGGTTTCCCCGCCGAGATGACCGACGACGAGCCCGAGGAGGCGGGGTACGAAGTGGTCGCGCATCGCGCTCGCTGACGCCAGCGTTCGCCGAGAGCGCGTACGGCTCCGCGATCCCGGCATGATGGGGGCATGTCGCACCCGAAGCCCAGCGCCACTGTCCTCGAAGTCGATCGATCCGATGTGGGAACCACGCGGCTGGTCGAAGCCGACAACGACGCACTCGGCGACGGACAGGTCCGGCTGAACATCGACCGCTTCGCGATCACGGCCAACAACATCACCTACGCAGTCTTCGGCGACATCTTGGGGTACTGGGACTTCTTCCCAACCGCCGACGGCATCGAGTTCGGGCGCGTCCCAGCGATGGGGTGGGCCACGGTCACAGCGTCGACCCACGCCGATATCGCCGTCGGAGCTCGCTTCTACGGGTGGTACCCGATGGCGTCGTCGGTCGTCTTCACGCCGACTCCCACCAGCGACGGATTTCGAGACGACGGCCCGCACCGCCAGGCGCACGCTCCGGTCTACCGCGCGTATGTGGAGGTCGGTCACGATCCCATGTACCCCGGGGGTCTCGGTGCTGCACTCGACACCGATGGCGAAGACCGCCACGTCTTGCTCCGGGGTCTGTTCCTCACCGGATTCCTCGCCGAGGAGTTCTTCGCCGACGGTGGGGGATCGGGCACCTCCTACTTCGACACGTCACGCGTCGTCGTGTTGTCCGCATCATCGAAGACGGCAATCGGCTTCGCACAGCGCGCCTCGGTGCGCGACGGCATCGAAGTGGTCGGCGTGACATCCGAAGGGAACCGGACATTCGTCGAGTCGCTCGGCTTCTACGACCAGGTCGTGACCTATGACGAAGTCGACCAGATCTCCACCGACGGTGGCGCCGTGTCGATCGACATGGCAGGCAACCCGACGGCGCTCGCGGCTGTGCACCAGCGTTTCGGAGACGGGCTCGCGTACTCGATGACGGTTGGTCGGAGTCACCATGACGCCATGCCCTCCGATATCGAGATGGTCGGGCCCGAACCGCAACTCTTCTTCGCGCCGACCGAAGTCGGCCGTCGCCAGGCCGAGTGGGGGCGTGAGGACTACGCGATGCGCTGCAACGACGCGCTCACCGAATTCGTCGCAGGCAGCCGCAACTGGCTGCGGGTCGAGCACCGGGTTGGTGCCGATGCCGCCCGATCAGCGTGGGTGGATGTCCGCGATGCCAACGTCGGTCCCGATGTCGGCCTCGTCGCGACGATCCCCACCGAGGCGACTGATGAGCACACCACATGAACACACACCGCTCCGACTTACTCGATGGTCTGCCGGAGGTCTCGGATCGGCGGCTGGCCATCCGAGTCACCCCTGATGCACTTCGCAGAATCCGCGCCCGACACCCATGGGTATATGACCGGTCGATCGACTCGACGAATCACGACGACGGCCGTCCCGGCGACGTCGGCATCGTGTTCGACAAGAACCGCAAGTTCGCTGCGATCGGATTGTGGGATCCGAATTCGCCCATTCGGCTCCGCATGCTGCACGTCGGGGACCCGACCACGATCGGTCCCGAATGGTTCGCCGCAAAGATCGCCGAGTCGGTGGCGCGACGACAAGTGCTGTTCGATCGTCACGTCGGGAGCGGGCGCGCCGCGCATGGCCCGGGCTACCGGGCCGTCAACGGTGAGAACGACGGGCTGCCAGCACTGATCGTCGACTGCTATTCCGATGTGGCGGTCGTCAAGCTGTACAGCGAAATCTGGTTCCCTCATCTGCCGTCGATCATCGACGGCGTGCTGGCGGCGACGCGTTCGACCACCGTCGTTCTCCGGTTGGCGCGCAACCTCAAAGAGCGCGAGACGTACGGGCTCGACGACGGTGATGTGGTCGTGGGCGAGATTCCGGACGGGCCTGTGCTGTTCAGCGAGGGAACGTTGACGTTCGAGGCCGACGTTCAGCACGGCCAAAAGACCGGGCACTTTCTCGATCAGCGTGCGAATCGATTGGCAGTGGGCAAGCTCGCCGGCGGCAAACGTGTCCTCGACGTGTTTGCCTCAACCGGTGGTTTCACCGTCCACGCGGCCGCTGGCGGCGCAGTCGCCGTGCATGCAGTCGACATGTCGGAGCCCACGCTCGCCGTGGCCAAGCGCAACCTCGATCACAATGCAGACGTTCCTGCGGTCGCCGCATGTTCGGTCACGACCCAAGTCAGTGATGCGTTCGACGCGATGGGTGCGCTGGCTCGCACGAGCCGTAAGTTCGACCTCGTCGTCGTCGACCCGCCGTCGTTCGCCCAGAACGCTGCCGCGATCGGCAAAGCTCGTGCCGCCTACGCCAAACTCACCAAGTTGGCCATCGGGCTGATCGAGCCGGGAGGCATCTTGGTGCAGGCGTCATGCTCGAGCCGAGTGACGGCCACCGACTTCTTCGAGACGGTGACCGAGTCGGCTGCGGGGCACGGCGCCGAGATGACCGAACTCCGTCGTACCGGCCACGACGTCGATCATCCCGTGACGTTCGACGAGGGTGAATATCTCAAGGCCGGCTTCTGGCGGGTCGAGCCGTGGGCCAAGCGCCGCTGAATATTCTCCGTGGTGTCTGACCACCTACGATCTGCGTATGGCGCAGGTACAGGCAAACGGGATCACGATCGAGTACGAGCAACACGGCTCGGGCGAGCCGCTGCTGCTGATCATGGGCCTCGGCGGCCAACTGACCGATTGGCCCGAAGGGTTCGTCGAAGACCTGGCCACCCGTGGGTTTCAGGTCACGACGTTCGACAACCGTGACATCGGGCTGAGCACCGAATTCGACTGGGAACCGCCATCACCGACACGGGCGGTTGCTGGAATGCTCGCCAAGCGCCCACCGGCTGCTGAGTACACCATCGTCGACATGGCTGCCGACGCGGCAGGTCTGCTCGACGTGCTCGATATCGAGTCAGCGCACGTCGTGGGCATGTCGATGGGTGGGATGATCGCTCAGCAACTGACCATCGATCACTCGACGAAGGTTCGATCGTTGACATCGATCATGTCGAACCCGGGAGACGGGAAGTCCGGGCGTATCGCCGGCAAGGTCATGGCCAAGATGGCTCGCATGCCAGAACCGACGCTCGAGAACGCGGCGCAGCGGTCGGTCGACAGCTTCCAACTCTGGAGCAGCCCGCACTTCGATCCAGACGAGCATCGTGCTCGTGCGCAACGCAGCGTGGAGCGCAGCTTCCGTCCCGTGGGAACTGCACGTCAAACGGCGGCGATCATGGCGAGTCCCGACCGCACGCCAGGCCTCCGCAATGTCCAGGTGCCCACGCTGGTGGTGCACGGACTCGTCGACCGGTTGGTGAAGCCGAGTGGTGGCATCGCAACGGCAGCAGCGGTCCCGGACTCGCGTTTGCTCATGTTCCCCGACATGGGCCACGACCTTCCGACGCCGCGCCGTGCGGAGTTGCTCGACGCGATTCGTCGCAATGCAGACCGCGCGTCGGCGGCTGTTCCGGCCTGACCCGAACAGACGGTCACGGCGACGTCAGTCGTGGAGCACGTGTCCGATGGGTGAGGCTCGCCGGATGTAGCCGAGGAGCGGGGTTGCTCGAACCACGGCATCGACGCCTTGCGGCGTCGCGGTTCGCTCGGTCGCCCGCCATGCTGTCAACGTGTCGGAGGTGCCGTCGTCGACCGCGACGTACAGGCTGTAGCGGTCTCCCTCGACGCGTTTGACGATGGACCGCGGCAGTGGGCTGACCTCGGCTGGTCGACGGGCACGCAGAACCACACCGGTTCGCTCCACGGTGTTGAACATGTCGGCCGCGCCGGCGAAGGCTCCCCAGAGGCCGATCAGAATCGGCACGAACATCAACGCGGTGATGCCGGTGGCGATGTGGGTGATCAACCAGCTCTGTTCCTCGAACCGCTCGAAGATCGAGTCCCAGGCTTCCTCACGCGCGACGTCGGAGAAGAACCGGCGGCCGCGCAGGCCGACGAACACTGCAACGAGTCCGCCCACGAGCGCGAAGATCGGGTTGACGCCGTACATCGGCCGCCACGGGTACTTGACCCGTACCAGGCGACCGCCACTGCCCACAGCGCTCCAGGCACGATGGTGGTCTTCTCGGGCGAGCGGCAGTTCGATCCGGGCGCCTTCGGCGAGGCACATGGCCGCCGCGTACGCGAGTCGACGATCGCCGACCTCGAGCGAGCTGGCCGCCATCGGCGCGAAGCCGCCCGCAACGAGTCGTTGCCGTACCGCGAGCCAGTTCGCGGTGGCTTCGACGCCTCCCTCGGTGTACGTGACGCTCTTGCCGACCACATGGAGCACCAGCCGGTAGATGAGAATGCCGAGCGCCACGAGCGTCGCTATGGCGATGATGCGCCGCTCGAGCGAGTCGACAACCGCAACGTCGGTGCCGTCGTCGCGTGACGCGTTCCAGGCGAAGAGTGCGAGCAGTGCGGCGGCGCTCGGGCCGGCGAGCTTGGCCAACGACCATCGCCGACGGACGAGGCCGGCTCGCGTTGCCTCGGCGTACACGAGGCTGCGGTAGCGGCGCCACCAGGACCCGCGAATGTCGACTGCGAGGTGGCGGGCCGGAATGGCCTGGTCGGTCGTGAAGCGAGCGAGGATGTGCTGAAACACGAGCCGTTCGTGCGGCAGTAGTGCATCGCCGTCGTATGCCTCGGAGGCCGGACGGACTCTGCTGACCTCGTCGTCGGTCACCGGCGGCAGGATCCGAAGCCATCCTCGGGCTGCGAGATCGACAACGGTGGCCCGGAGGCCGGCGGCGGTCAAGGTGGCGTCGTTCGTCAACAGATTGACGACGGCCGGGGACTCTTTGCGGAGCATGCCCGACTGACCGGACGCGTCGATGCGGTCAGGGGTGGCTCGTCGCTCCGTCCAAGAAAGAGCAACGTGGCCCAAGATGACCAGGAGCACAGCGAAGCCGAGCATCGCCCCTCCGGGGGTTGCAGCGAAGAAATCGGTCATGTGGTCCGCAGCACGATCGGGTCCGTCACGCACGACATCATGGCATCAGCGCTGCTCGTTTCGATGCCACACGGTGCGTTGGGGGAAAGGAATCTCGATGTGGGCAGCGTCGAGTGCTTCCTTGAAGGCCTCGCGGAGCGCCCGCTGCAGTGCCCATTGGCGGCCCGCTGCGGTTTGCACCGTCATGCGGAACGTGATGCCGTCGGCCCCGAGCATCTCGACGCCCAAGAGCTCGGGAGTCTGGAGGACGTCGTGTGACCATTCGTTGGATTCGCATACCCGAGTTGCGGTGCTGATAAGCAATTCGCGCACTTCGCCGAGGTCGCTGTCGTAGGCGACATCGATGTCGACCAGTGCTGTCGACCAGTGCTGTGACTGGTTCCCGACTCTGACGATCTCGCCGTTCGGCACATGCCAGACCGTCCCGTCGAGGTTGCGCAAGGTGGTGGTGCGCAGTGAGACCTTCTCGACGACGCCGACAGCGTCGCCGCCCAGATCGACGACGTCGCCGATCCCGTATTGATCTTCGATCACCATGAAGACACCGCTGATGAAGTCTTTGACGAGGCTCTGCGCACCGAAACCGAGCGCAATGCCAGCAATACCCGCGCCAGCGATGATCGGGCCGAGGTTCAGGCTGAGCTCACCGAGGATCAAGATGATGGCGATGGTCCAGATGGCGATCCTCGCCGTGCTCGTCAGCACACTGCTGATCGAATTCGCACGTGACGACTGACGAGCGACGAGCGTTGCTTCGTCGTCGAGTCCGAACGCTGACCTGATCTCGGGGGAGTCGAGTCCCAGCCGTTCGAAACGTCGCACTCGAGCCTCGCGGTCGGGCGTCACGAACTTGCGAACCGTTCGCTCGATGACGCGGCGTGCAAAGCGCGACAACGTCCAACTGACCACGAGGATGAGCAAGATGCTCAACGGTCGGTCGATGAACCAATCGGCGAGGCGAGCGAGTGTTTCGCTCCCGCCCGTCGCCTCGAAGACGCGCTCGCACAGATAGTTCGGATCGGTGCCACACGCATCGATGAGATCTGCGTCCTGGTCATCTGCAGCGCGCAGGACTCCGATACCTCGGGAGAGAGCGACGTCCATGTCGCGAAGGTATCGATCCCAGCGGTGCAGCTGTTGGACCATCGCGACGATCGATCGGGTGTCTTGACGATCTGTTGAACAACTCCTGACAAAAACGTGAGTCGACTTGTGATCGATTTTTGACGACATCGAATGGGTGTACGGAACGCAGCCTTCGCCGATGCCGCCTACGGACGCTCGGCGCCCTCGACCAATACGGGCTGCGGCAGTTGCATTCGCCATGGCCGCGACCGGGTTCGCGGTGTTCGACGAGGTCGTTTCGCCAGTAGCGCACGCCGATTCCACCGTCTTCGTCGATCCGTCGGGCACCGACACCGGCTCCGGCGAGATCAACGATCCCGTGCGCACGGTCGCACGTGGCGTCCAGCTCGCCGGCGACGGCGCGATCGTCAGCGTCGCGGAAGGCCGCTACCACGAGAGCGTGCAGGTGTACTCGAAGGAAGTGCACCTCGTGGCCGATGGCGACGTGGTGCTCGACGGAGCGATCCCAGTGGCGGGATGGGTCGAATCCAACGGCCGTTGGTCTGCTCCGTGGGCGACCAACTTCCAGCGCGCCAACGCGCCGTACACGACACAGGACTCGCCGGAGGCTGGCTGGCCCGAGCAGTTCTTCATCGACGGGATCGCCCTCGTCGAAGTTGCATCGTTCGACGCCGTGGAGTCTGGGAAGTTCTTCTATGACGTGAGCGGCGGTCGGGTCTGGATCGGTGACGATCCCACGCTCCAGCTCATCGAGGGCAGCGCGCTCGGGTGGGGCCTCTACCTCAACCGCGCCGACGGCTCGTCGGTGAACGGGTTCACCGTCAAACGCTTCGCAACGGAAACGCGCCACATGGCGGCAATTCGCGCCTACGCCAACGATCTCACGCTGACCGACGTCGTCGTCAGCGACAACGCTCGGATCGGAGTATCGGCGATCGGCAACCGCATCGCACTGCAGGACGTCACGGCAGTGAACAACGGCCATCTCGGGATTCACGGACATCAGGCCACCGACTTGTCGATCGACTCCAGCGTGGTCGTCGGCAACAACCGCGAAGGCTTCGACTCGTTTCACTCGGCCGGTGGCATCAAAGTGACAACCAGCGACGGCTTGCTCGTCGCTGACTCATTCGTGTCGCACAACGCCGGCCCGGGCGTGTGGACCGACCTGGATGTGATCAACGCCGTCGTTCGCTCGAACCTGATCGTCGGCAATCACCGATCCGGGATCGAGTTGGAGCTTTCGTCGGAGATCGTCGTCGTCGACAACACGATGCTCGACAACGGCGAGACCGGCGTGTGGGTGCTCGAGAGCTCCGACGTCGACGTGTGGCACAACGCCGCCTACAACAACGTGCGCGACATCTGGGTCGAAGAAGGACCACGCAGCGAAGTACACCGTGTGACCGTCTTCAACAATCTGCTCGGAGGCGACGATCGCCCCGACGGAGCGCGGGCCATCCTCAACGTCGACGACTGGACCGAGGAGCGTTCTGCGGCAGACATGGTGGTCACCAGCGGTTCGAACCGCTATTGGTTGATCCCCGGGTCGACGACGACCGACGTCGCACGGTGGGCCCGCTGGCCGCAGTCATTGGCGTTGTCGGCAACCGTTGCTGCTCATCAGTCTTCGAGCGGCCAGGGAGCGGGCAGCGATCTCGTGACGCAATCGACCGATCCATTCGGTCGGAGCGCCAGCGACCGCCGTCAGCCCGAGGCCGCCCCGGCGGGTCTCGCGATGCCAGCTCCGATCGCGCTTGCCGCGAATGCGAGTACGGCACCGCGACCGGCGGGGCCGATCACGCCGCCGTGGGGATTCGAACCACCGACCACCACGACCACCACCACGACGGTTGCGCCGACGACGACGGCTCCGACCACGACGACCACAACGCCGACGACGGTTGCGCCGACGACGGTTGCGCCGACCACGACGACGGCTCCGACCACGACGACAGCTCCGACCACAACGACGACGGTTGCGCCGACGACGACGGTTGCGCCGACGACGACGGTTGCGCCGACCACGACGACAGCTCCGACCACAACGACGACGGTTGCGCCGACCACGACGACAGCTCCGACCACGACGACGGCTCCGGCCACGAC
>CALICC010000103.1 GCA_938049325.1 uncultured Ilumatobacter sp.
GAAGATCGTCGACCGCGTGGTCAACGCGGCGACGTTGACCAACCCATTCACGGTCCCGAATCGTTCTTCACATCGAGCAACGATCCGCTCGGGCGACGCCGGGTCTGCAACGTCGGCAGCCATGAAGATCGTCGGCGTGCCCCGGTCACTGAGCTCGCTGGCGAGCGCTTCGCCGCGCGCTCTCGAGCGTCCGGTGAGCAGCAGCCCACCGGCCCCGTCCTTGGTCAAACGGTGAGCGACAGCTGCGCCAAGACCCTGCGTCCCGCCGTTGATGATCACGATCATGGCGTGCATTGGATCGATCCGAGGCGGGCCTGTCAACTCGCAGACCGACCTCCCCGCGCCTCGGCGACTTCGCTGCGGGCCCGGCGACAGGCTTTGATGGTGCGATGAGCGAACCGTCTTCCATCCACGACGTGCCGACCCCAGCCCTCGTCGTCGAACAGTCGACCTTCCATTCGAACCTCGCGAAGATGGACGCCGTTCTGCCAGGCCTCACGCTGCGGCCGCACGTCAAGGCGTTCAAGACGACGGCCATCGCATCTCGATTGGCAGCGGACGGACACACCGGATTTTGCTGTGCCACGCCCCGCGAAGTCGAAGGGATGGTCGCAGCCGGACTCGGCGAGGACCTTCTGCTCGCCAACGAAACTCTCGACACTGCGCGACTCGGCGCACTCGCCAACACGGCGAACATCACGGTTGCGATCGATTCGGACACCACGCTCGATGCGGCGATCGCAGGCGGCATCCGCAGGGTGCTCATCGACGTCGAGGTCGGGATGCCCCGCTGCGGCTGCGACCCGGCCGACGCCGGCCCACTCGCCGACCGTGCTCGCGCTGCAGGACTCGAGGTGCGCGGCGTGATGGGCTACGAGGGGCACCTGATGATGGTGACCGACCGCTCCGAACGAACCGATCGCGTCGGTTCGGCCATGGAGTTACTCCTCGGCGCGGCCGACGATGTGGGTGGAGAAATCGTGTCGGGCGGTGGCACCGGCACCTTCGACACGAACACGTGGTGCACCGAGATCCAGGCCGGGAGCTATACGTTGCTCGACACGGACTACGCCAAGCTCGACCTCCCGTTCGAGATCGCACTCGACGTGTTGGCGACCGTCGTATCGGTCAGCCCGAAGGGTTGGATCGTCGCCGACGCCGGGTTGAAGTCCATGGCCTCGGATCACGGCAACCCGTCGTGGGCACATGGTGAGGTGTTCTTCATGTCCGACGAGCACGTCACACTGCTCCCCACGGAGTTGAGCGACTGGTCGGTCGGCGATCGCGTGCGACTGCAGTCGGCCCACATCGATCCAACGATCGCCAAGCACGAGCGGATATGGCTCGCCGACGGCGACGACATCGTCGACCAATGGCCCGTCGATCTTCGCCACTGGTGAAGCCGTCGCTGGTGAAGCCGTCGCCGGCGAGACGACCGCGGGTGACTCGCCACAGCGGCCGACGTGCGAAGCTCGATTCATGACGACCCACACGTTCATCGTCGAATCGTCGCTGACCGTCGACGACGCGTTCGCTCGGCTCATCGACCTCACCCGCGTCTCGGAGTGGGACAGCGGCGTGAGCTCGTCGACGCAGGTGCACGGGGACGCCCACATTGTGGGTTCGCGCTACGACGTGACCGTCACCGGGTTCGACGGCAAGCCGACATCGGTGGTCTACGAGATCCTCAACGCCGATCCACCGAGTTGCTTCGTGATGGAGGGCGCGAATGATGTGTTCAGGGCGAACGACACCCTGTCGCTCGAATCGAGCGACACCGGTTGCACGCTCACGTACGTTGGCGTGCTCGAACTTCTCGGGACCAACCCGCCGTTGACCAACTCCCAGCTCGACAGTGTGTTTCCCAAGATCGCCGCAGTTGCCCAAGCTGGCCTGCAGTCGTTCCTCAACCCGTGATTGCCGTCACGCTGCAACCAGTCCCCAAAGCACTCCGCTCCACAGCAGCAGCGTCCCGCCGAAGATTCCTTGCGTCGGCTTGGAGAACCAGTAACGAAGCGACAGACCGAGGTACGCGACCGGTACAACGCCGACGAGCACCAGGAACCAGATCTCGTCGAGCGCCCGGTCGAAGTCGGTGATGATCTGGACGAGCGCAACGAATGCGAAGCCGAAGATGCCGAGCGAGTGAGAGTGGTTGAAGCCGGTCCACGACCGAAAGAGCGTCGACTGGAGGCCCGGTGCCATCCCGATACCACCGGGTTTGGTCAGCACCTCGCGGATCGTCGGATCGACGGGGGTCATCGGTCCACCTTCGGGCGAAGATTGGATCATGAAGACGGTGTGTCCGACTGCGAGGAGCACGAAGACGGCAACTCCTGCAATGGCCAGTCCGGCGGCCATCAGCGTCTGTCTTCCACAATTCGGCGAGCGGTGGTGCGCAGTGACATCAGAACGAAACGCACGTGCATGGGCTTGACGAGCCCGAAGTAGACCGGACCGACCCGCGGCCACACATACTTCACCGACGTCGACGCCTGGACCAGGTGGCGATCGACCCGCCGGAACGAAAACCGGTACTCCATGAAACCCATGTGGTCACCGAAGACGATCTCGTCGTCGCTGCGGTCGAACACCTTCCACGATCCGATGGTGTCGCCCATTGCGAAGTCTCCGTCACCGACTTCCTCGACGAGCCGTTGGCGAGTGACGAGGTTCATGCTGACGAGCGACAGCCAGCGCGGTTGGCTCAGGAAATACGCTCGGGCGAACTCGGCCACGTCGTCGACCCCGTCCTCGCCGAGGATGACGTCGAACCCGTCGCGGTAGTCGGGTTCGGTGAACGATGCGGCGACGAGCGTCCCGACGGACGGTTCGCTCGGCTCGACAGTGTTGGTGGGGGAATTCGTCGTGATGAGCATGCTCTAACTGTCACAGAGTGCCAGTTGGAACGCAAGAGATATCTGTCACAGAGTGCCACTTAGGATCTACACTGTTCTGATGGCCACGCGCTCCGAGCACCGACGCAGCACACTGCTGCAACTGAGCGCCGCCACCACGACCGCCTTCGAAGAACTCGGTACAGCAGCCACCATCGACGACATCGCAGAACGCGCGGGCGTGTCGCGACGCACGATCTTCCGTTACGTCGACACGAAAGAGAGTCTGGTCTTCATCCATCCGGTCCTCTGGCTCGAGATCTTCGACGAGGCCGTCGCTCAGCGCGCCGATCGACCACTGCGCGAACGAGTACTGCATGCCGCGCACGCGATCAGCGAACACATCGACGCCGACCCCGAACCGGTTCGTCGCGCGATGGGCGTCGCCCAAGCCGACCCGGCGCTGATGCGTGGATACGCGGGGGTCAGTCAGCGCTGGGTCGAGCGAGTGGCGGCCGAGGTACTCGGCGATGCGACCGATTCGGACTCCAGGTTCCGGGCGAAGGTGCTGGGTGCAGCGGTGATGGGCGTCATCGATGCGGCGTTGGCCGACTGGTACCTCACCGACCCCCCGCCGCCACTCGTCGACATCATCGACCGTGGGCTCGTTCTGTTGTCGCCGATCTTCGAGGCAGACACAGATGCAGACGCGACGGCCTCACTTCGCTGACACTTCGCTCCGAGGTCTGCAAGGATTTCCATCACACCGACACGGCAGGCGAACAGATGACGAGCGAATTCACAGGCTTCACGCAGGAGGGGCTCTCATTCCTGCACGCACTCGGAGCGCAGGACAAGGAGTGGTTCGACGAACGGCGATCGACCTACGCCGACCACGTGGTGGCACCGACGAAGGCATTCGTGACGGCAATCGGCGAACGCCTGGCCGATCGGATCGCTCCCGAGATCGTCGCTCAACCCAAGGCGAACGGATCGATTGCCCCCATCAACAACGATCTGCGCTTCTCTCCTGACAAGAGCCCGTACAAGGATCATCTGCTGCTCAAGTTCTGGGAGGGCGCCGACAAGAAGACCGCGCCGACGCTGTACATCAGGCTCTCCGCTGACGACGTCGGGTTCGCCACCGGAGCGCTGCTACCCGACCTTGACCGGTGGCGCCAGCTGATCGACAACGAAAAGACAGGCGCCGAGCTGGCGAACGCGATCTCAGCGCTGAGCTCCGGGCGCGAACTCGACATCGCCGGTGAGGGGTACAAGCGAGTTCCCGCGCCGCACTCGGCCGATCACCCGCGAGCTGACCTGCTCCGTCACAAGATGTTTCAAGCGCGATGGTCCGAGCCCACGCCGCCGAGTGTGACGTCGAGCGACTTCGTCGACTACTGCGTGACCAGGCTCGAAGCGTGCGCGCCGATTCATCGCTGGTTCGTCCAGAACCTCTGAAACGACACTTCGACCCACGTCGAAACGTCGTCACATAGGTTGGGTCTGGTGAATGGAAGCCGCATCGCCGCTCTCGCTGCCGCCCTCGCCGACCCGACACGGGCCACGACGATTTCGGCGCTGCTGTCGGGAACGTCACACACCAGTGGCGAGCTCGCCAAAGTGTGCGGCGTCGCCGCGTCGACCATGAGCAGCCACCTCTCCAAGTTGGTCGATGCGGGCATCGTTCGCGTCGACGCAGCAGGTCGACACCGGCACTACCGAATCGCGTCGCGCGACGTTGCCGACCTGCTCGAACGGATGGACTCGCTCGAACTGCCCGAGACGCGTCCGCCCGAACGCCCATCACCCGGCCAAGGCCTTGCCGAGGCACGCAGCTGCTACGACCACATCGCGGGACGCGTCGGCGTCGGACTTCACGACGCATTCGTCGACCGAGGCTGGATCGAGATCGTGAGCGAACAGCCGACGTTGACCGACTCAGGCGCACAGCTCCTCACCGACCTCGGCATCGACCTCGACGGGCTCCGCAAACTCAAGCGGCCGATGCTCCGACTGGACCTCGATTGGACCGAGCGCCGAGATCACCTCGCCGGTTCCGTTGCGGCAGCAATCATGACCGAAACCATCAACCGGCGGTGGATCGCACGCCGCGTGGACCGACGTCAGCTGACCGTGACCACGACCGGGCGACAGGAAATGAACAGCCGCTTCGGCCTGACGTTCTGACCTCGAACGTTTCGATCCACGCCGAAGCATCGGATGCTTATCATCGAGCGCATGGACACCACCGAATGGCGACGTCAGCCTCCCGCAACGACACTCAGCGATCCACGCATCGAGTTCATCCGAGCCCAGCCGATGTTCTTTGTTGCCACCGCAGCCGACGGCACCACGGCGAATGTGTCACCGAAGGGAATGGACACGCTGCGAGTGCTGAGCGACTCGCGCATCGCGTGGCTCAACCTCTCCGGGAGCGGCAACGAGACCGCCGCGCACGTCTTGGCCAACGGACGCATGACGTTGATGTGGATGTCGATCGGGACGACACCGATCATCTTGCGCGTCTACGCAACCGCAACCGTGCTGCACCCGCGCGACGACGGGTGGGGCGAACTCGCGAGCCTGTTCCCCACGTTCGGCGGCTCACGCCAGATCTTCGATCTGAGTATCGACCGAGTGGCCGACTCGTGCGGTACCGGCGTGCCGATCATGACGGTGGAGGCCGACCGCGGCCTCACCGACCTCGAGCCGTACTACGCGAAGATGAGCGACGATCAGCTCACCGGATTCTGGACACGCAAGAACACAACGAGTAACGACGGCCTCCCCACCGGGATCTTCGCCGACTGATCAGCGGCGGCCGAGCTATTCGGCCTCAGATTTGGCCGGCGGCCGCCAGCATGCGGCGAGCAGGAGCGCAGCGCCCCCGACCCCACCCACCACGGAGATGAGCAGACCCGCAGTGCCGGTCAGGTCATCGCGCAGGTCGAATGCGTCGTCGAGCGACCAGGTCCCGGGGCCGATGGCACCCAACACCAGGCCGCACAGGCCGAGGGTCATCACGTACTCCCAGCCTTCGCCCGGCCGGAAGATGAAGAAGCCGTTCCCGCGATGGTTGATGGCAAACGCGACGGCCATCACACCCACAACGGCGGCACCACCAAACGCGGTGAGCAGTCCGACGATCAACAAGATGCCAGCAACGACCTCGGTGATGCTGGCGAGCCACGCTTGCACCAGCGGCGGCCGCATACCCATCGATCCGAACCATCCGGCCGTTCCCTCGATCTTGCCGCCACCGATGATGTGGTTGACCCCGTGCGCGAGCATGACCGCCCCGATGCCGCATCGGAAGATCAGCAGTGCAAGGTCGATGGAGTCCGCGTCTGACATGTCGTCAGTTTGTCGCATGAGGGACCTCAGGTACGACCCCAATCATCCCTCAGGCGATCAGACAAGGACGCGAGGTGGATGTCGACAGGGCCGCTGCTGACGACTACGGCGGATTCCTCATCATCTGGACCACATGTTCGGAACGTTCCAGCGTGAGACGAACCGGCCGAACTACGGGCTCACCGAGCAGATCAATTCGTCGCACCCGGTCGACATCCAGCTTTCCCAACGCAGAAAGCTCCGCCGCGATCTTGCGGCCGACAGCACCTGGAAGGTCCGCTTGCAGCGGCTGTGGAAGCGTCCGGGTTGGCAGCCCGCTCAGTCTCCGGTCTCGGCGTCGCTCTAACCGCGGCGCCGGGCGCGCGAGTCGCGACCAGAGTCGGGTACGTTCGCGAGCATGTCCGACGCCTCTGGGAACGCGCCCCTCGTCTACGTCGCGGGCCCGTTGTTCGACGAGGGCGAACGCTGGTGGATCGAGACGGTTGAGCGCACGGTGGTCGAGGCCGGGTTTGCCACGTTTCTCCCCCACCGGGACAATCCCGACAAGACCGCTGACAACGTGGCAGAGATCTACGCGAACGACAAGGGCGCGATCGAGCGATGCGACCTCGTGGTGGCCAGCCTCAACGGCCTCACGACCGACGACGGCACAGCGTGGGAGCTCGGGTTCTCCCACGCACTCGGCAAGTACCAGATCGGTATCCACACCGACTGGCGTACGCGGTTCGCCGAGGAGGTCGTGAATCTCATGCTGCAAGAGTCGATCGACGTGTTGGTCCGCTCGCTCGACGAACTCACTCCCGCACTCGAGGCGTGGAAGAACGCTCGCTGATCAGCCAGCCGCCTCGTCCGCCACACGCAGCAGTGTCGTGTGGATCTCACGGAGTCGCTCGGGTTCGACTTTGAACACGGCACGGTCATAGGTGAGGAGACCGTTGATCTCGGTTTCGACGTCGGTCGTCTGCGTGTAGATCACTCCGGCGAGACCTCGAGGCACAAGCTCGGTGACGGTCTCGATCAGATCGACGTACGCAGCCTCGAGTTCATCGGAGGACTTGGTGGTCGCGTAGCCCCAGCCCTTGTCAGCCCACACGTGGTCATCCACCGCGAGCTTGAAGCCGCCGTACTCGCCGTAGACCACTGGTCGCTTCGGGTCCGTGCCCGGAAAGTTCTCGGGACCTTCGTAGATGTGATGGTCACGAACGTCGCCGGTCCCCGTGTCGACCCAACCACTTGGCCCGTCGACGAGCCGGCTCGGGTCACGCTCAGCAACGTGATGCAGCGTGGCGTCGGTGTCGTGTTGGCCCCACGCTTCGTTGAAGGGCACCCACACCACGATCGAACAGAACGCTTCGAGGGCGCGCATCATCGCGTCGAGCTCACGGCGATAGGTATCCGGGTCGCGCCCGGGGCTGATCTCATCCCAGGGCATGTCAGGTGGAGCGATCTTCTGACCGAGTTGGGCGCCGAACGCCATCATGTCGAAACGCGTCGACGGCATGTCTTGCCACACGAGCACACCCAGCCGATCGGCATGCCAGTACCAGCGCGCCGGTTCGACCTTGACGTGCTTGCGGATCGTGTTGAACCCCATGGCGAGCGTCGCCTCGATGTCGAACGCGAGCGCCTCGTCGGTCGGCGCCGTGTACAACCCATCGGGCCACCAGCCCTGATCGAGCAGCCCGAGGTGGAACACCGGGTCGCCGTTGAGCGTCAGGCGCAGCAGGCCGGCGCGATCACGTTCGACTCCGACCTCGCGCGCCCCGAAGTAGCTCGCCGCCTCGTCGATCACCCGATCGGCTGGCCCGAGCCGCACGTCGAGGTCGTAGAGGAACGGGTCCTCGGGCGACCATGGACGTACGTCGGCGAACTCCAACTCGAGCACAGCACGATCGGCGGTGACCGCTCCCGTCACCGTCCCGACGATGGCATCGTCGCCCCGCACCACCACCTCCACCGGCGTGTCGGTGGACGCACCGCTGATCGCGCACGTGATGCGCACCGTGCGCGACGCCAGATCGGTGACCGCGACGACCGATTCGATGCACGCTGCCGGCACCGGCTCCAACCACACCGTCTGCCAGATCCCGGCAACCGCTGTGTACTGGATCGCGAACGGGTTGAGCGTCTGCTTGCCGAGCGGCAGGTCGCCGGTGTCGGTGGGATCGGTCACCGCTACCTCGACCGACTGTTCACCCGCATCGTCGAGCGCGTCGGTGATGTCGAAGAAGAACGGGTCGAATCCACCGACGTGCCTGCCGACCGAGATGCCGTTCACTCGAACCTCGCACGATTGGTCGACCGCACCGAAGTGCAGTCGGAGACGTTCCTCGGGTTCGAGCGTCGGCGCAACGAAGCTGCGGCGCATCGTCACCATCTCGTCGGGCTGCAGCGCGTGGTCGAACCCACTCAACTCCGAACCGACCGGGAACGGAACCAACACGCGGTGGTTGAACTGGGGAGTCCCATCCGGAGCGTGAACCGCCGCCTCCCAGATCCCATTGAGGTTCTTCCAGCGCGGCCGCACGAGTTGAGGCCGCGGATACTCGGGCAGCGGAAGCGCCGGGTCCACATCGTCAGCCCATCGGGTCCGCATCGTGCCGACCGTAGTGAGCGGGTCTGTGTGCCGCCGACCCGCAGCCATGCGGGCGTTCAGCCGAGAGCGCTGCGCATCGAGCTGAGGAGCGCATCGCTCGAACGGGCGAGCAGCCCGATGTCGGTCCCACAGGCGACGAAAGTGAACTCAGCCGCGAGCAATTCGGCGGCGAAGTCCGCGTTGCTCACCAGCGTTCCCACCGGCATGCCGCCGGCTGTGAGGCGAGCCGCGACCGGCCGGATCACGTTCCACACCTCGTCGGCCAGCGGTCGCCCGAGCAAGCCCATGTCGGCGGCCAGGTCGGCGGGGCCGAAGAAGACGCCGTCGACCCCCTCGACCGCTGCGATCTCATCGGCGGCCTCCAATGCGGCGCGGGTCTCGAGCTGCACGATGACCGTCGTCTCGTTCTCCACGTGGTCGAGGTAGTCACCGACTCGCCCGAACCCGTTGGCGCGTGTCGAGCCGCTGAACCCGCGGATCCCGCGCGGCGGATAGCGCATCGCCGAGACGACCGCGGCGGCTTCGTCGGCCGACTGCACCATGGGGACGACGAGCCCGCGTGCTCCGAGGTCGAGCAGTCGCTTGATCTCGACCGGATCGTTCCACACCGGCCGTACCAGCGCTGTGGTGGCACTCGCCTCGAACGCCTGCAGCTGGCCGAGCACGGTTTGCATGTCGCTCGGAGCGTGCTCCATGTCGAGCACGACCCAGTCGAAACCCGTCGACGCCACGACCTCTGCGGTGAAGTTGTTCGCCGACGTGACCCACAGGCCGACCTGGGGTGTCGACGAGCGCAGCGCGCGGGTGAACGAATTCGGTTCGTAGTTCATCAGATGACCGCGTTCTCGAGGATGGGTGTCCCGGAGGCGATCCGTTCGTACCCGAGTGGACGGAGATCGATCGAGCGAAACTCGCCGTGTGTGATCAGCTCGCTGACTCCTCGACCGACCGCAGGCCCCTGCTGGAGGCCGTGGCCAGAGAATCCGTTGGCGAAGAGGAAGTTCTCGACCTCGTTCGATGCGCCGATCACCAGGTTGTGATCGAGCGTGTTGTAGTCGTACTGGCCACCCCACGACGTGACCACCTGCACTTGGTCGAACTGCGGCACGTACCGTGCGATGACCGGCCAGATCAGCTCTTCGAACTCGTCGTCGCGGGCGTCGAGATCTTCTACGTCGATCGCTACGTCAGGGTCCGGCACGGCGCCGCACATGTAGTGGTGCTGCTCTCTCCGGAAGTGCACGCCTGCTGGCGTGATGGTGAGCGGAACGATCGAGTCGATCGGCTGACGGCAGTCGAACACGAAGCTGGTGCGTGCCCGCGGTTCGACCGGCAGGTCGAGGCCGACCATTGCGGCGATCTTGCTCGCGTGGCACCCCGCGGTATTGACCACCCAGTCGGCACCGACCGACGTTCCTGAGGCGAGCCGTACCGTGGTGACCCGACCGTTCGCCACCTCGAGGTCGGTGACGGTGTCGTGGATGTAGGTCACCTTGTTGTGAATCGCTCGCTTGCGGATCCCTTGGAACAGCGCCCAGCCGTCGAATGACCCTTCGCGCATGCCGCCCAATCGGCCTCCCGCCACTTGCGACACGTCCATGTACGGGAAACGTTCGGCGAGCTGGTCGGGGCGCAACATCGTGACGTCGGCGTCGAGGGCGAGCTGGTCGATCGACTCGGCGCGCAGTTGTTCGTAGTGCTCCTCGTCGTCGGCGAGGAAGAGATACCCCGTGCCTCGGAAGTTCAGTTCGGGAGACTCTCCGTCGACCTGGACGTTGTTGTGGAAGTTCTCGATGAAATCGATGCCGAACCGGCTCAGCTCGATGTTGAGCGAGTTGGTGAACTGCTCTCGAATACTGTTCTGCGCACGAGTGGTTTGCGCTCGGTCGTATGTCCAGTCGGGTTCGACCACGAGCACCGTGCCGTCGAAGTCGGGGTTCTCGGACAGGAAGTACGCGACCGCGCTCCCCATCATGGCGCCGCCGACGCACACCACGTCGTAGTGCGGGGCCAGCTCGGTGGATGGCGTACCGGTCACGGCGAGATGTACCCCTGTGCCACGTCGTTGGCTTCCACCTCCGCGTCGCGTTCGACTGGATCACCGAACCCACCTCCGCCAGGCAGCTCCATGATCAGCCGTCGACCGGCGGGAACGATCTGCTTGCCCTTCCCGGAGAATGGCGTGCCGTCGTCGAGGTAGACCTTGCCCGGTGCGCCGTCACCGCCGCCCCGGCGGCCGCGGGCCGGATGGTCGATGCGGTCGAACATCGCAGAGAAGTCGAACTGGTACCCGTCGGTCGGGCCGAGCTCGATGATCTGACCGAGGCCACCGCGTTGGCGACCTCCGCCACCGCTGTCGGGCCGGATCTCCTTGCGCCAGATGACGATCGGGCCGACCTGCTCGGTCGCTTCTGCCGACATCGTGCGCACGCCCGACGGAAACGCGGTCGAGGTCAAGCCGTCGAGTTCGGGTCGCGCACCTGTGCCACCGCTGTTGAACATCAGGATCTCGACCGGCGGCTTGGGATCGTCCGGGTCGGCAGAGCGGGCGCTCGCCTGGAAGTTCCAGAGCGCACCGGCACCCTCGGCGGGAATCCGGTCGGGCAATGCCGACTCAAGGGCACCGAGACACAGATCGGTCACGAAGTGCCCGAGCACGTGGCGTACCGACACGGGGTCGGGGTGCTTCGCGTTGAGGATCACGTGGTCGGGAGCGCTGACCGTGAAGCGCGAGAGTGAGGCGTAGTTGTTGGGAAGTTCGGAGCCGATCGCCACGAGCATCCCGTACGTGAAGTAGGCGTGGGCGTAACCGAGCGGCACATTGATGCCCAGACCACACACGGGAGACGTTCCAGTGAAGTCGGCGTGCATTCCGTCGTCGGTGACCGTCAGCTCGACGGCGAGCGTGACGGGTTCGCCGTAGCCGTCGACGACCATCTCGTTGCGATACGTACCGTTACGCACACCGTCGACGGCGTCGAGCGTCGCACGTGTCGTACTCGCGAAGACGAAGTCCGCGATGTCGCCCATGTCGTCGAGGGCGAACTCTTCGAGCATGTCGAGCAACCGGCGCCGGCCGGTTTCGTTTGACGCAGCAAGGCCGTGAATATCGCCGACCACCTGGTCGGATTCACGCACGTTGTTGCGCAGGATCGCCACGAGGTCGTTGTTCAACCGGCCACGCTCGGCCCACTTCATGATCGGGATGCGCAGGCCCTCTTCGTAGACCTCACTTGCATCGGGTCCGTATCCACGTCCACCGACGTCGACGACGTGCGCCGTCGACGCGAAGAAGCCGATCAGCGTTTCTTCGCCATCGATGGTGCGAAACACCGGCGTGGTCACCGTGATGTCGTGGAGGTGGCCAGTGCCCTTCCACGGGTCGTTGGTGATGTACACATCGCCGGGGTAGATCCGCTCGGGACCGATGTCGGCAATGAAGTGCGGGACCGCATCGGCCATCGTGTTGACGTGGCCGGGTGTTCCGGTGACGGCCTGCGCGATCATCCGACCCTGCGGGTCGAACACGCCTGCCGACAAGTCACCGGCTTCTCGTACCGACGTGCTGAACGCTGTGCGTACCAACGTCAAGGCTTGCTCTTCGACGATCGAGATCAGTCGGTTCCACATCACCTGGAACAGCAGGTTGCGGCGTTGCGCCGCCAGGTCGGTTGCCGGAGCTTGGTCAGCCAGCGTCATGACGCGACCTCCTGTCGAGCGGTTCGGGTGATGAGGAGGGTGCCATCCGACTGCACCGTGCAGACGTGGTGCGACCCGAGCACTGTTGTGGTCTGCGCCTCGGCGATGATCGCCGGTCCGTCGACGGACTCGCCGACACCCACGTCGCCTCGATCGAGCACGGGCGTGTCGATGCGATCCCCGACCACGGCGTCGTAGGCCGACCGGGTGTTCAACTCGAGGTCGGCGGAAACACCGGTCGCCGACAGCTCGACTCGGCTCCGAACCGGCACCACCGTCGAGACTCGCACCGACCAACTCACTGCCTCGATGGTGAGATCGTCGATGGCACGGCCGAAGAATTCTTCGTAGGCCTTGGTGAATCTGTTCGTGAGCAGCTCTGCAGCAAGTTCGTCGAACGTTGAGTCCTCATCGAGCATCACCGGGATCTCCCACCCCTGGCCGACGTAGCGCATCGACACCTGTCGTTCGACGGTCACCTCGAGTTGCTCGTCGCCCGTCGCACCTTGCTGCACGAACGACATCGCCTCGTTGGTGAGATCGGTGAGCACGGCGTTGGAACCGGCGACATCGAAGTCGGTCGTCGTCGTGTAGAAGCTGCGCACCGCCTCGTACGAGAACGGGGCAACGAGAAAGCCGATGGCCGAGCCAACACCCGCACCTGGCGGCACGATCAGTTCGTCGAGTCCGAGCTTGTCCATCAGCCGAGCGGCGTGCAGTGGCGCACCACCGCCAAACGCGATCATCGTGAAGCCGGCGAGGTCGACGCCGTGTTCGACCGCATGCGCTCGAGCGGCGTTTGCCATGTTCTCGTCGACGACCTCCGCAATGCCGACGGCGGCTGCCGTGGGGTCGAGGCCGAGCGCGTCACCGACCGAGGCCGCGATGGCCCGTCGGGCGAGTTCGGGTGACAAATCGATGTCTTTCGCTCCGAACGTGTCGGGGTGAAGCCGTCCGAGTTCGAGGTTGGCGTCGGTGACGGTCGCGTCGACGCCGCCGAGTGAGTAGGCGGCCGGGCCCGGCTCGGATCCGGCGCTGTGCGGGCCGATCCGGATCTGGCCGAGCCGGTCGACGCTGGCGATCGAGCCACCGCCGGCACCGATCTCGATCATGTCGATCACCGGAATCGAGATGGGCATGCCGCTGCCCTTCTTGAACCGTGCCGTGCGATCGACCTCGAACGTCTTGGCCGTCTGCGGGCGGAAGTCCTCGATCAGCGTGATCTTCGCCGTCGTGCCGCCCATGTCGTAGGAGAGCACTCGGTCGCGCCCATAGCGAGCGGCGAGGTCGGCTGCGAAGATGGCGCCGCCGGCCGGGCCGGACTCGACGAGCCGCACCGGGAACTCGGCGGCAGATTCGACGCTCATCAGCCCACCACCGGAGTGCACCAGGTAGAGCGGGCAGGTGATACCCAGCTCGATCAGGTGGTCACGCAGGCGAACCAGGTACGACGCCATGAGCGGTTGCACATAGGCGTTGGCGCAGACCGTGTTGAACCGTTCGTACTCGCGCATCTGCGGCGAGACCTCACTGCTGATCGACACGGAGATGCCGGGAAAGGCCGCGGCGATCGAGTCGCGAACGAGTCGCTCGTTGGTCGGATCGACGTAGCTGTGCAAGAAGCCGATAGCGACCGACTCGTACCCGGCGTTGCCGACGTGGTCGATCAGTCGGTGCATTGCATCGGTGTCGAGCGCGAGCAGTTCTTCGCCGCGAGCGTTTCGACGCTCGGCGAGCGTGTAGCGATCCTTGCGGGCGATCAGTGGGGTGGGCAGCACGATGTCGAGGTCGTACTGCTCGAACCGGCTCTCGGTTCGAGTCTCGATCACGTCGCGAAAACCCTCGGTGGTGATGAGTGCAGTGCGCGCACCACGCCGTTCGATCAGCGCATTGGTTGCCAACGTCGTGCCGTGGGCGAACTGGACGACGTCACCGAATGCTGCCCCTTCGACCGCGAGAAGATGCCCCACCCCTTCGAGAATGGCGCGCTCGGGAGCGTCGTAGGTCGTGAGCACCTTCGTCGATGCGTACGTGCCGTCCGGGCGTTCGAGTACGACGTCCGTGAACGTTCCACCGACATCGGCTGCGAGCCGTACGCCGGTCGAGGTCGTGTCGGTGGTTGCCATGATCAGAGGTCCTGTACTTGAGGAAAGTCGGACGGCGGCATGATGTCAACGGTCGCCGAACGCTGTTGGGCGAGCATGCCGCCGTCGATTCGGATGATGTCGCCGGTGATGTAGGTCGCGTCGTCGGACGCGAGGAACAACGCTGCGCCGGTCATGTCACTGGGCTCGCCGATACGCCCGAGTGGCACGTTCTCACCGCGGAGTTTGCGCTGCTCGATGTCGAGGCCGCTGGTGTCGATCGAGCCGGGCATCAGTGCGTTGACCCGCACGTTGTACGGCCCGAGGTCGAGTGCCATGGCTCGGGTGAGCGCTTCGATGCCGCCCTTGCTGGCGTCGTAGGCGGTGAAGGCTCGGTGCGCTTTGGTGGCCCCGCCCGAACTCATGTTGATGATCGCTCCACCGCCCTGCTTGGCCATCATCCGCGCCGCCCGGTGCGAGCACAAGAAGTGGCCGGTGAGGTTGACGTCGATGATGCGTCGCCACCATGCTTCGTCGGCTTCGAAGAAGTGCAGCATGGGGCTCACGAGTCCGGCATTGTTGACGAGGACGTCGATGCGACCGAACTCGTCGACGATGCGGTCGAACATCGCCGCCACCTGGTCGCCGTTGGAGACGTCGGCGCCGATACCGATCGCCACGACGCCCGCCTCGGATGCAATCTCAGCGGCTGTTGCTTCGGCGGTGGCGTTGTCGACGTCGTTGACGATCACCCGGCACTTCGAGTGCGCGAAACGCTCGGCGAGCGCGCGCCCGATGCCCTTGCCTGAACCGGTGACGAGCACCACCTTGCCGACGAGTGATTCGTACATCTGTGTTCCCGTTCCTGTGTTGCTGCCGATCGAGGTCGGGGCTGTCTCGGTCATCTCAGATCTCCGCCATCCGCGACGCGATCGACTGAATCCGTTCCTCGTCGCGGCGGTAGTAGGTCCAGCCCTGTCGCGGCGTCGCGATGATCAACCCCGCGTCGACGAGCACCTTGAGGTGCCGCGAACCGGCGGGCTGGCTCACGCCGAGCTTGTCAACGATGAATTGATTGCACGCTCCGTGCTCGACGGGATCGCCGTGTTCTTGAGGCGGGAAGTGTGCGCTCGGATCTTTCAACCACTCGAGGATGAGGAGACGCCGCTCACTCGCGAGCGCCTTGAGCACACGCTCGAGTTCGACCCCGACATCGTTCGACAACTGTTCAACCACCGACATAGCTATATAACTACCATGTTATGTAGTCGCTGTCGAGCGGATGTCAGCGACGTATCACGGTCACCACGCGACGTCGCGGAGCGCTGCTAGTTCTGTGAAACGCGCGTGGCTCGCTGGAGCGCCGTCGCGGGTTTGGCAATGACATCGGTCTCGACGGTCGGCGGGTCGACAGTCGGCGGCTCGGCATCGGTCATGAACCCGAGGTCGTCGGTGTCGTGATTGTTGATGTTGGGCAAGATCTCCGGGAGATCGCTCGACTCGGCGCCCATCCAGCGCGCCAAGGTCGACGCGTATTGATCGACGGCGATGGAGGGAAGCAACCGGCCACGACCCACGTCGTCGGGACCGTTGTCGGCAACCTCGGGAACGTCACCGTAGACACGTCTCCCGGCAACCGAGCCGCCGACCACGATGTGGTTGGCGCCCCAGCCATGATCGCTACCGTCGCCGTTGCCAGCCAGGGTGCGACCGAAGTCAGACGCGGTGAACGACGTGACGTCGTTGTGTGCCCCAATCGAGCGCATCGCTTCATGGAAGCCGGCCAGTGAACCATCGATGGCCCCGAGGAGTGGCCGGTGTTCCGCCACCAGGCCCGAGTGGTTGTCGAATCCGCCCATGGCGACGAAGAAGACTTGACGCTTCAGACCGAGCGTGTCTCGCCCTGCTGCGATGAGCTGGGCGACCATCCGGAGCTGCCCCGCGGTGCGCGCCAGCGCAACGTTCGGTGACGCCACATCGAAGTAGGGGGAGAAGTCGTACTGCTCGTTCGCCGTCGCAACGGCACCGCTCAAGGTCTCCGCAGCGCCCAGTGCCCGGCGGCTGAGGCTCACGTACGAGGCGCCATACGCTCCCGCATCGGCGAGCTCCATCACCTCGCGGATACCGGGTTGAACGTCATAGCGATAGCGGCTCGTGTCGAGCTGTGTCACGCCCGTCGGAGACACTTGGTATTGGAAGGCATCACGCCCATTCATCAACACGGCGTTGCCTGCGACCGAGATCGACGTGAACGACGAGTTGGCCCCGTTGTCATCGAGAGCCAAATCGCTGATGCGGCCGCCCCAGCCGGTGGTGGCACCTTCGGGTGACGAGGCCTGCCAGAACGATTGCTGATCATTGTGCGAGAACAACTGCGGAGGGCGGTTCGATTCGGTCAACCACGAGGTCTTGTCGAGCGGTCTGACGAGTGTCCCCACGTTCGAAACGACCGCTGCGTCACCGTTGTCGAACAGCGTCTTGAGCGCTGAGAGCTCCGGCGCGAACCCAAACGTGCCGGCCCCGCTGAAGCCGCCGATCGGGTCGATGCCGACGATGGAGTTTGCGTCTCGTGCGATCTCTCCACGTGCGCTCGCGTACGCCTGATAGCTCGCCGTGTCGTTGGGGATGAAGGTGTCGTAGGTGTCGTTGCCGCCGTACATGAACAAGCACACGAGCGCCCGGTAGTCATCGGGATCCGACGATCCGGAGGCGCTGGCCAAGCCGGACAGGTCGAGTGCCCATGGAGCTGCGAAACCGGCGCCGGCCACGAGCGCACCGCGGCGAAGGAACTCTCGCCGCGTGTGATGTCCTCCCAGCGAGTGGTGGTGACGTGATGAACCGGTGAGAGGGTTTCGCGAGCTCATCGCTGAATTCCTTCGTGGAGAAAGTCGATGGAGACGGCCAACATCACGACGGCTGCGGCGATGCGCTCGCGGTGCACGTCGACCTGCCGCCGACCCTCGGGTTCGTCGGGGTCGTAGCGATCGTCGAACACCTCTCGGGTCCTCCTGATGATGACCTCGCGCAACGTCGCGGAGATTCCGCCGGGGCACAGACGTGCTGCCAACTCGTCAACGAGCTCACCTGCGGCGACCGCTGTGAGATCGGCCATCGCCACGATCGAGATGAGATCATCGAACTCGAACGAGGTCGTGACCAAGGTGTCGACGCCATTGATCGCGACGGACCACGCAGGTGGACGATCCAGGAACTGGGCGAGATAGTTGACCCACCCGATCGCTGTCGTTTCGTTGGCGATCTGCATCTCTGGCGAAACCAGACCGGCATCGGCCAGCGGCGTCTGCGGGGGGACGTAGCCGGGTCGATAGAAGTTGAACACCGACGGCGACTCGTACGGCTGCTGGCCGAGTTCGGTCGCCGAGTTGCTGAGCGACGAGATCAGCCACCGATCGTTGTCGCACTGCACGTTGAGCGCCCGCGTGATGGTGGTGAACCGCAAGACGGGTTCGCGGAGTTTTCCGAAGGTGGCCGGCGGATTCGGCTGCCACGCCTCTTCGTCGAGCACGACCGCTTCGAGCACCGCCGCGAGGTTGCCGCGCACGCCACTGCCGTCGTCGACGAAGACCTCCGCGACGCGCTGGACGTATGCCGGGCTCGGGTTCGACGTGACGAGGCGCTGAATGAGCTGATGAGAGATGAACGGCGCGGTGTTGGGGTGATTGTCGAGCGTGTCGAATGCGACCTCGAGGCTCTCGTCGAGCGTTCGCGTCTCACTCGCGGGGATCACGACTCCGAGGAATCGCTTCTCGCCGGTCTCGTGTTGGGCCTCGCTGAAGGAGCCGACGCTGTACATCGGCAGAACGGCGCTGGCCGGGTCGTTGCTCACACTTGCCGTGATGAAGCCGGTGAACACCCGGGCCAAGCCCAAGATGTCGTCCTGGTCGTACGCCGGGATGGGCTGTCCGGAGCCGTCGAGGCGACGGCTGCCGTCGAGGTTCAGTTCCCACAGGCCGATACTGAAGAGCTGCAGGATCTCGCGCGCATAGTTCTCGTCGGGCACGCGGCCTCGGCGAGCGTCTTCGCGACGATTGCGGTCGTAGGTGAGGAATTCGCCCATCGCAGCGGAACGAGTGACCGTCTCGATCAGCTGTCGGTAGGTGCCGAAACAGTTGGCTTCGAGCAGGTCGGCGTAGTTCGCGATGTGAAGTGCGTTGACGGTGGCATCCGATGCGACGAAGATCTGCGACAGCGCGTAGGAGTATCGAAGACGCAGCTGATGCTCGCCGCCGAGGTAGTGACCCCACAGCGACGATGCGAACCGGATGTCGCCGCCGAGGCGACGATTGAGGTGTGTGTCGCCGGTGTCCATGGCGATCTGTTCGGCGAACCACGCCTCCGTTCCGAGCGAGATCAGGTGATCCACGTCGGCAGTCGAGCCACCGAACGTCGTTCGCTGCAGGAACGTTACGGCGTCTGATCGGGTCATCTCGCCCGGCAGGAAGTGTCCTCTCACTGCGGATGTATCGGCCTGTTGGTCCGCAGCCTTCTCTCAAGACTTGGGCAAGCGATCTGACGCTCAGACTCACCGCGCCGCCAGCGCTCATCTCAAGGCGCCGGGAAGACTTGACGTCCGTCGATCTCGATCCGCTGCCGTCGAAGAATCATGTGCGCAATCTTCCACTGCGCATCGACAAGCCGGTACTCCTCCTCATACCAACCGGTCCCCCACAGCTTGCTCCGGCCGGCCGGTTCGGGAAACCAGATGTGGTCTTCCATCGACCAGGTTCCGCGCGCCGAATCCGCGCCGGTGATGTCGATCTCGCTCATGTGTCCGTGATGCACGGTGATCGCGTCACCGAGGACCGATGACACGACCTCGATGAATTGATCGCGACCCTTGAGCTCGGTACCGGGACCGGCGTCGTCGGTCGTGTCGATCACCACATCAGCGGTGAAGACGTCGCGCAGCAGATCCCAGTCGTGCTGGTCGATCGCACGAAAGTACCGGGCCTTCAACTGGCGGATGGCTTCGATGTGGATCAGATCGTCTGACATGTGTCTCCTCGATCGGGCGCTCGTGTTCAGTCGACGGGTGGCCGGTTCAAGAAGCGCTGGTTTTCCCCTGACCAGAACCAGCCGCCACCGGCCTTCGTTCCACCGTCAGCGGGGATGTTGTGTCCGGTCACGAACGACGACATGTCGCTGGCGAGAAACAGTGCGACACGCGCCTGATCATCGGGCCAACCGAGCCGACCGACCGGCGCCCACGACTCCCACCGATCGGAGTGGTCGTCGTCGGTGCGGAGATAATCGACCTGCGGAGTTTGCGTGAGATCGGTGCCGATGCCGTTCGCACGGATGCCTTGGCGCCCGTACCCGGCGGCCAAGCTCGTCGTGAAGTGAGCAACCGCCGCCTTCATCGAGGCGTAGACCGGTTCGCCCGGGAAGCCACGCATGCCTTCGACCGAATGCACGTTCACGATCGACCCGCCACCCGACTCGATCATCGCTGTGAGGAACGCCTGGGTGACCGCGAAGACGTGGCGCAGGTTGATCTCGTACATCGCCTGCCACGACTCCGGCGTCGAGTCGGCGAACCTGACCAACGGTCGGTAGTCACCCACGTTGTTCACCAGCACGTCGATTCGACCGTGGGTGTCGAGCACGCCAGCGCGGAGTCGGTCGACGTCGGCTTGGTCGCGGACGTCGACGACGTGAGCGTTGGCGATGCCTCCCGATTCGGCGATCGCCGCAGCGTTCGTCGCGGCGCGAGCCGGATCGATCTCGGCGATCTCGACGATCGCACCGTGCTGTGCGAACAGCCGGGCGATCGCTCCACCGATCCCTTCTCCCCCACCGGTCACCACCGCGACGCGCCCGTCGAGCAGACGGCTCCACTCGTCGATCGGCGGAACGTTGCGGGGCTCCTGACGACTCACGGGTTCGGTCCGAGCTCGGCGACGCACGCTCGGAACGCGTCGACAAGCGGCGTCAAGCTCGCCACGGCCGCTGCGTGATCGGTTGGCATCGGAACCGGGAAGCGCAGATCGGTGATACCCGCGGCCACCAACTCCGGCACCGACGCAATCGTCGCGTCGACGTCGACCGCGCCGTCATCACCGCGCACGACGCGGGCGTAGCCCTGAACTTGCAGCTTCGCCGGGTCACCGCCTGCCGCACTCACCGCGGCACGCATCTCGGCAATCGACGCAGCCGGGTCAGCCAGCGCGGATCCCCACGGGATCCACCCTGCGCCGAATCGGGCGAGCCGCCGAGCGACGGCTGCGTTGACGGTGCCACTCACCCAGATCGGCACACCTCCGGCTTGCACCGGTTTGGGCATCTGATGGATGCCCTCGACCTGGCGATCTCCAAAGCGGAGCGTGGCGCGCTGTTCGGTCCACAACTCCTGGCAGATCGCCAGCGTGTCGTCGAGCAGCCGACCGCGAGATGCGAAGTCGAGCCCCGCTGCGTCGTACTCCTCGCGTTGCCAGCCGACCCCGACGCCGAGGTCGAGTCGGCCACCCGACAGGACGTCGAGCGTGGCGGTGGCCTTGGCGAGCACGGCGGGACGGCGCAGCGCAGCAAGCAGGATCCCGGTTCCGAGCCGCACCCGCGAGGTGGTGGCCGCAACGGCGGTCAGCACGGTCAGCGGTTCGAGCCATTGACCATCGGGCCCCGTTGGTTGGCGACCTCCAGCGGTGCCGCCCAGTGCCGGGTTCGCGTAGGCCTCATCGGGAGCGTCGCCGAACACCACGTGGTCCGACACGACGAGGCGATCGACTCCCGCATCGTCCATCGCTCGCGCTTGGTCGAGCATCACCGACCAGTCATGGGCCGCGTCGTCGGCGAAGGTTCGCAACTGCATCGAGAACTGAGGCGACATGGCGAGCTCCGAACTGGTTAGCGAGTGATCTTGGCTCCGGCGAATTCACCGTCGCGCCAGTCGACGAGGTGCTCGTTGTAGTCCAGCAAGCTGCCCGTGTACACGAGGTTGCGCGCCGCCTTCGCGGTGCGCTGGCCTTCGCTGTTGTAGTAACCCGGCGTGCAGGTGAGCGAGTAGCCGGCGATCTTCATCGCCTCTTCGTACAGCAGGCCGAGCCACGCTTCTTCAGCTTCGGGTGTGGGTTCGATCGTGGCGATCTTCTGTTCCGAACACGCTTCGACGAGCCACGCGACGTGCTCGGCCGACTTGCCGAGGAAGTGCACGAAGTTGGTGCCGAAACCGGCTTGGACGATGCCGATGTTGAACAGGTTCGGGAACTCGGCCGACATGATTCCGTGCAGCGTGTGCGCGCCATCGTGCCAGCGTTCGCTCATCGCCACACCGCCGCGACCTTTCGGGTTGAACCCGAGACGACGGTCGAGGTCGGTGGTGACTTCGAATCCTGACGCGAAGATCAGCAGGTCGAGCTCGTACTCCACGCCGTCGACGACCGGGCCCGTCGCACCGATCCGTTCGACACCGCGACCGTCGGTGTCGACGAGGTGCACGTTGGGCTGGTTGAACGACGGGAGGTATTCGTCGTGGAAGCAAACGCGTTTGCAGTGTTTGCCATACCAGGGCTTCAACTTGTCGGCGGTCTCGGGGTCGTCGACGATCTCGTCGACGCGGTCGCGCAATTGCTGCATCGTCTCGAAGTCGAGCCGTTCGCGGGCGGCGCGGTCCTCAGGTGTGCCCTGTTGATCTTGAGTGTTGTCCCACATGATGTCGACCCACCCGTCGTCGACGAGCCGCTCATCGGGCTTCACGCCGGTGACACACTGCGTGAAGTTCTTGACGCGAGCGTCGTGCCACCCCGGCTCGAGGCTCTCGAACCATTCGGGATCGGTCGGCCCGTTGCCCCGGAAGCCGACGGCCGACGGGGTGCGCTGAAAGACGTACAGTTCCTTGGCCGTCTTCGCGAGCTGCGGCACCGCTTGCACGCTGGTGGCACCGGTACCGACGATGCCGACGCGCAGATCACGCAGCTTTTCCATCGGCTCGGTGGCACTCCCGCCGGTGAAGTCGTAGTCCCACCGGCTGGTGTGGAACATGCGGCCCGCGAAGTCGTTGATACCCGGGATGCCCGGCAGCTTGGCCTTGTGCAGCAGCCCGCCAGCGGTAATGAAGAACTTGGCGGAGAGGCGGTCGTCACGCGAGGTCGTGATCGTCCACCGCTCGACGTCTTCGTCCCACACTGCTTCGTCGATCTCGGTCTGGAAGAGCGCATGGGGATATAGGTCGAAGTGACGGGCCATGTGTTGGCAGTATCCGAAGATCTCCGACGCGCTCGAGTACTTCTCGGTCGGCATGAAGCCCGTCTCTTCGAGCATCGGGAGGTACGTGTACGACTCGACGTCGCACATGCAGCCCGGGTACCGATTCCAATACCAGGTGCCGCCGAAGTCGCCAGCTTTCTCGACGATGTAGAAGTCGCGGATGCCGCGTCTGGTGAGGTTGATCGCGGTCATCATCCCGGCGAAGCCGCCGCCGACGATCACGACCGTCTTGTCTTCGACGATTGGATCGCGAGTGAAGCCGGGCTCGACGTACGGGTCGATGTCGAAGTCTTCGTAGGCGCCGGTGAACTCGTGATACTGCTCGACGCCGTCGTCGCGCAGCCGCTTCTCCCGCTCGATGGCGTACCGCTCTCGCGCGGCTTCGAGGCTGATGTTGTCGTTGCTGTCGCCCATCGTCAACGAGTCTGGCAGACCGGTGTCCGTCGAAGCCTGGTCGGCTCACTCCGGCTCGTCACGACACGCCGACCGCGGGCAGCACCTTGTCGGCGACGAGTTCCATCGAACTCCACGCCGCGTCGATCGGCATGCCACCGCACAACGGATGCAGCGCCAACATGCCCTTGTCGCGAATTCGCTCGACGGCCTGATCAGGTGTGAGGAATTGGTAGATCCCTTCAGCGCGCAACTCCTCGGCGTTGGTGGCATGGCTGTGTACTGCCGAGGTCTGGCCCGCGGGTTGCCACGAGTGGTACGTCGACGCTTCGAACCAGAAGTGTTTGCCGAGCTCCGCCCAGGCCTTGTCGGGGTCGTCGACGACGTGCACCATGGCGACGTTGTCGGGCGTGATGCAGAACCCGGCCGTTCCGTTCGCCTCACACTCTGCGGCGTACAACGCTTCGAGTTCGGGATTCGGCCCCGGCAGCTGCAGCGGCATGCCGAACCGTGCCGCACGACGCGCCGCAGCTGGGCTGGAGCCACCGATCATCACGGTCGGATGAGGCCGCGTGTACGGCATCGGTCCGACCTGGATCGTCTCGCCACCGACGTCGAACGGTTCGCCCGACCACACCCTGAGCATGGTTTCGAGGCACTCGTCGAGGATCTTGCCGCGACGTTTCCAGTCCTTGCCGAGCGCCGTGTACTCGGCGGGGCGATAGCCCAGACCTGTCGTGATCGAGATGCGACCCTTCGACACCAGATCGATGGTTGCGAGTTGTTGGGCGAGTCGGATTGGGTCATGAAGTGGCACCAGCAATGCGCTGATCGTGACCGCTAGCCGTTCTGTGCGGCTGAGAATCATGCCGGCCGTGAGGAGCGGCGTCGGGCTCCACCCCATCGGCGTCGCCTGGTGCTCTTCGGTGCTGACCATCGCCACGCCGCGCTTGTCGGCGAATTCGGCCAACTCGATCCCGGCCCGATACCGGTCGCTCATGTGCTGAGCGTCGGTCGGGTCCGGGTGGAGGAAGTTCAACCGCATCAACACGAAAGACATGCCGCGATCCTGGCACCCGACGCACACTCCACGAGATTCGTGAGCGAAGGGCGCCAGCGATCAACACCACCTGCGTCCGGGGTGAACTCCCCATTGGCCAGCATCGACTTCGGCTCTATGGTCCACTTCATGACCTCGTTTGGCATGCCAACGCAGAAGATCCTCTCCGCACTCATCGGCCCGCTGCTGATTGGCGCGACACTCGCCGGTTGTTCCGACGACCCAGCAGCCGCCCCCGCGAGCGACAGGTCCAGCAACACCGACGACCAACCACCATCTGACAGCAACGCCGCTGAACCGACCATCGCCTTTGACGGCAACTTCGAGTTCACGCCTACCGAACTCGAAGCCGTTCTGCAACCGCTCGAGGATGCCATCGACGACTCCGGCGCCGCAACCGAGTCCAACGTCTTTGTGCGCGAAGCCGGGGCTTCGTACGGCATCTACAGCAATTGCCCGCAGGTGTTCCACGAACCAACCTTCTCGCTGAGGCAAGTGACCACGGGCGGCACGCTGATTCTGCGGGACGTCTACCTCTACCCGAGCGAGGCAGCTCCTCGCGACGCCTTCACAGCGTTGGCGGCCACACCGGAAGGATGCAACACCAGCCCGCTCACTTCTGTCGATGAACCTGTTACTTCGGTGGACGTTTCGCAGTTCCAGGGCCTTGATGCCATCACGATGCGTCTTGACGTCATGGCCCCGGGTGACACCGGCGCGGACTCGGTGCAATCCCAACACTGGGTCCGTCGCGGCAACGTCGTCGTGCATGTCCGGATCCAGAACAGCGCGACCAGCGCCGACGCGCTGTTGAGCGACGCGCTTGCTTCGATCGACAGACTCGCTGGCTGACGCCGCACCGGAGCACGCCCGCAGACCTCACCGACTTCGAGCGCGCTCAATGAGATCCGCGAACGGCGCCAACGCGCCGACCTGGTCGACATCGGGAACACTCACGATCGCTGTGCCGACGCCGGCGGATACAAGCGCACCGAATCCGGCCACGTGATCGTCGACGGTGCCGGCGTTGACGCGTTCGGCAAAGCGGTCAGGACCGAGATCGTGCGGTCGAAGCCTGTTGATCCGGTCGCGGAGATCGGCGGAGTCGGATCCGACGAGCACGGTGCCGAGATGTGTGACCTCGACGTCCGCAGGGTCGCGGTCGACGGCGACGCAGTGAGCGCGCAGACGGGCAACCTTGTGACGAACGGTGTCGGGGTCGCCAAACAGGTTGCAGCCGTCGGCGTACTGCGCCGCAAGCCGCAGCGTGACCTGCTCTCCCGACCCTCCCACGATGATCGGCACGCGCTCCTGGATCGGTCGCGGGTAGAGCGCCGTCTCGGGAATGGCGAACAACTCACCGTCGAAGCGTCGTCCACCAGGGCCGAGCAGCACCGGGAGAGCCTGCAGCGTTTCTTCGAGCAGAGCAAGCCGTTCGGACCTCGTTCCGAATTCGATGCCGAGCGCTCGATGTTCGTGCTCGGAGCTGCCCGAACCGAGCCCCACCATTGCACGACCGCCGCTGAGCACGTCGAGCGTTGCGATCGCTTTGGCGAGGTGTGCGACGTGGCGGAATGTGACCGGGCTCACGAGTACACCGAGCTTGATCCGCTCGGTGACCGCCGCGACATGCGCAAGCGTGGCGTAGCTCTCGAGCATTGGGTCCCACGCTCGGCCAACCTGCGGGATCTGGATGAGGTGGTCCATCACCCACAAGCTGTCGAAACCTGCCACCTCGGCATCTCGTGCGATTCGAGCGAGCGTCGGCGCAGTCGCCTCGGATCCGCCAGCCCAGTCGAACGACGACACCAGTAGTCCGAATCGCAGGGCCGTCGCGGGTTCTCCGGATTCGGCAGCAGCCTTGACCGCGTCAGCAAGCTTGCGCGTCACGGTCCGAACCGCTTCCGGTTCGATGACAAGGCTCCACCCTTCGCCGTCAAGATCGACCTCCTTGGCCTTCTTGATCATCTGATCAAGCGCCTTGGTCGGCACCGGATGATCGCGCTCTCGGTTCCGTCGCTTGCACTCCGCGGCGGAGGTTGTGAAGCGAACGGCAACCGTCTCGACCGACGCGGCCTCTGCGGCAGCGAGATACATCGCCCGGCGCGCCGGATCCAGGCCCGTGGTATCGATCACCGTGGTCAACTGCCGGCCAAGGCGAGCGGCGACGATTCGATCGAGCAGGTCGAAGGCGTCGCCTGTGGCGCTCACATCGAGTTCGTGTTCGCCGACGATGCCGCGCAGCGCATCGGCACTCACGATCTGTTCGGGACGAAAGTGCTCAGCTGCCCAGGTGCTCTTGCCCGATGCCGGTGGACCGACCAGCACGACGAGGCTCGGGGTGGGGATCGGCCGACTCGCCATGGAGCCAGAGTAGAGCGAGCAGGGTTACGTCGCAGCGGCGTTGGCCCGGCTCGCCTTGATGCGAGTACGCAAGTACACCGCGAGCGCCGACCCGGTGAGCAACGTGCTCGCGCTGAAGAGCCAGAGCAGCTGGTAGCTGCCGTTGTCGATGATCACCCCACCGAGCGCCGGGCCGAGGGCGGCGCCGACGAACACGCCGACCTGGCTGATGCCCGTTGCCGCTGCCGGGGCCGACGGGTTGTTGCGGACCACCGAGAGATTGAAGAGACCGGGCCATGCCCAGCCGAACGCGAACGCCGGAATCGGTGCGACGAGGTACGCGGCCGGAACGTCGAGCGCAAGCAGCAACACGCCAAGGCCGCCGAGTCCGTAGAGCCAGACGAGGCGTTGGATTGGCAAGATGCCCAGGCGGTCGACCTGCCATCCCTGCACCAGACGACTCACCACACCCACGAACGACCCGAGACTGAGCACGAGCCCGGCCAGCCCGGGGCCGAGGCCGGACGCCTCGGCGCCACTCGTGATGAAACCGACCATCGCGCCTGCCGCCGTGGCGCCGAGCATGCCGACCGTGGCGTACAGAACCAGTAACCCAACCCCCAGGTCGGGACGCACCGAACGACGTTCGCCCGCGTCGTTGGTGGTCATGTTCAGACCCGATCGGCCGCCGACGTCTTTCGGGAGCAATGCGATCGCGAGCGCGGCGATCGAGACTCCGGCCACGTACGCCCATTCCCAACCGACCGTCAGGGCAATCGCCGGCACTGCCACGCCACCCAGGAGCGCTGCTGCGGGCATCCCCGACTGCTTCGTCGCAAGCGCGAACCCCAAACGGTCGGCATCGATGTGCGTTGTCAGCATCAGGTTCGCCGACGGTTGGTTCAACGCGTTCCCCATGCCAGCGACCGCGAGAAACACGGCAAACTGCCCCGCACTGTGCCCGAACCCGGCGATCGCCAGCATCGACGACGCCGAAATCGCGATCCCCGTGCGAAATCCGCGCTGCGGGCCGAGACGTTCAGCGACACGACCCATCGGCGCCGACATCAGCGCCGCGACCGTGAACGACACCCCCATCACCAGGCCGATCTGGGTGGCCGACAGCCCCACGTCGTCGGTGAGCTGTACGCCGAGCGCACCCGTGAGGAAGACCGGGAACGCACTGCACATCGTGGCGAGTGCGACCACTGGCCACGTCCGTCGACCGGCCCGTGTGCGCGGAGAGGTTGCTGCCGTGTCGACCATCTGCTGATCGACCGTATCGAGCTATGCGTCGGAGCGAGGCGTGGGCGTGAAGCGAACCGGGAGCCGCTTGATGCCGCTGACGAGCGGGAGCCCGGCAACGTCGAGTGGTACAGCGTCACCCACCACCTCGATGTCGGGGAGCCGGGCGAACAGGTCGCGGAACACGACCGCCAACTCGCGTCGAGCGAGGTTCGCACCGAGGCAGAAGTGAGGCCCCGGCCCGCCGAAGCCGAGATGCGCGTTCGGCGTGCGGCGCACATCGAATACCTCGGGATCGGGGAATGCCTTCGGATCGCGATTGGCGGCGCCGTACAGCATCACGACCTTGTCGCCTTCGACGAAGTCTTGGCCGGACATCGACACATCGCCGGTCACGGTGCGCCGCATGAACGTCACCGGGGACGCGTAGCGCACGATCTCTTCCACCGCGCTGGCCGTGACGCCATCGACGTCGTTCTGCCAGATCGCGCGTTGCTCGGGGAACTGCGTGAGCAGGTTCATCCCGTGGCTGATCGCGGTGCGCGTCGTGTCGTTGCCGGCGACAGCGAGCAAGATGAAGAACGGCGCAACTTCTTCGGGAGCGAGCATCTCACCGTCGAGGTCGTTGTGGACCAGCTTGCTGGTGAGGTCGTCGGTCGGGTCTTTGCGACGCTGATCGGCGAGTTCGTTCATGAGTTCGGTGAGCTGCATGCCGGCGCCGAACATCGCCATCATCGGGTCGCCGTCGCCGATGAACTCCGGGTCGCCGCCGCTCAGGATCACGTTCGTGGCGTTGAGGACCGTGTCGAACTCGCTGCGCGGGATGCCCATCATGTCGCAGATCACGAGCAGCGGGAACGGCTGCGCGAGCGCTTCGACGAGGTCGACTTCGCCCTGCTCGCAGAAGTCGTCGATCACTTCGCGCGAGATGGTCTCGACCGAGTCGAGGACCGTGGCCAGGTCTGTGGGCGTGAAGGTCTTCGCGACGATGGCCCGCTGCCGCTGGTGACGCGGGTTGTCCATGTTGATGAACGAGCCGAAGAATTCGAGCGCCTCCGGAGGCAGGTCGACGACCGAGATCGCTCCCTGCGCGGAACTGAAGTCCTTGGCGTTCTTGCTGATCGCCACGACCTCCTCGTACTGGGTCACGGCGAAGAAGCGTTCTTCGACGTCGAGGATCTCGTTGTGGAAGTTGACCTCGGTGAACGGACCCGATTCACGGATACCGATCATCTCCGACATTCGGTCGTTGAGCGGCTGCTTCCAGAAGGATGGTTCGGTCAAACGGGAGGTCATACGACGATCGTACGGCCCAGGCCGCTCCCGCCGAAGTTGGCGGCTGTCGAGTGGATCAGACCTTTTCGGCGGCGGCGATGCACACGCGAGGATCGCGGTTCGGATCGCCCGGATCCGACAATGCGTTGGAGAACGCGGTGATCGCCTGGAGGCGTCCGGCATCGCTCAGCTCGGAGTCCATGACCCGGTTGACCGACGAGGCGAGGTCGCCTCGGTCGATGACGATCTGGTGCGCAATCTGACGATCTTCGTCGAGTTCTTCCAACGGCGTGCTTCCGTCGAACCACTTCGATACCGGTTGCTTTGCTGCTGCCATTGGGATGCTCGTTTCCTGGTCGTTTGCGCGTCCGACACGACGCGTGAGATCCACGGTGCCACGATCCGCGCCGAAAAACTCAATTTCTGAAAAGAGTCTTCAGATCTGGCGTTCGTAGCCTCAGCGAGATGGACCATCGGGCGCGGCGCGCAGCAACCAGAGCTGTCCGCTCGGCGACCGGGTTCGTTGCGGATCGGATCGCATCGAGCGACCGAATGATGGACATCGTCTACGACCTGATGAACGAGTCGAACTTCGCGGGGCTCGCTGAGCACGAAGAGATGCTCAGCGACTCCGTCAGGGTCGAGGCCTATCACCGCGGCATTCATCGCAACGTGCAACGTGGCGACGTCGTACTCGACCTGGGCACCGGCACCGGCCTGCTCGCATTCATGGCGAGTCGGGCCGGCGCGAAGAAGGTGTACGCGGTCGAACACTCCGACTTCATCGGAGTCGCACGCGAGATCGCCGAGCACAACGGGTTCACCAACATCGAGTTCGTGCAGGCCAACAGCCGCGAGTTCACGCCACCCGAGCCCATCGACGTCGTGGTGCACGAGCAGATGGGTGACGAGCTGTTCAACGAGAACATGTTGCAGAACCTGCTCGACCTGCGCGACCGCGTGCTGCGTCCAGGCGGACGGCTGCTCCCTTCGACGTTCCGTCTGTTCATCGAGCCGGTGTCGATGGTCGAGTCGATGCGTGTCCGACGGTTCTGGAACATCGACCTCCCCGATGGCATCGACCTCAGCGCGACCGAGCACTCGCCGGTCGCAGGGCGGTTCAACACGGGCCGCAACGAGACGTTCTGGGCACGACCCGGCTCCGTTCTCGCAACGATCGGCGATGCTGCACCCGTCCTCGAATTCGACCTGAACACGCTGTTGTCGATCGAGGCGTTGGAGACCGATCACGTCATCGAACGCACAGCAACCGCCGACGCGATCGTCGACGGGTGCTGCGTGTGGTTCGAAGCCGAGTTCGATGGTGACACCGTGCTGTCGACCTCTCCCCTCTCGACCAACACGAGTTGGGGAAACCGAATGTTCCGGCTCGATCACGAAGTCGCACGCGGCGACAGCCTCCGCTTCGACGTGTGCCTCGGCCGGCTCAACGAACCGTCGACCTGGTCCGTCGAGACCGGCTGACGTTCCCCACCCGCGATATTCCTGGACGTCGCCCGATCGCGAGATGTACCGTTTGGTACACTCACGAGAGGGATACGGACATGCACCAGACCCAGGAGCGCCTCGACGCTCTCGAACAACACGTGCGCCGGTTGGAACGCGAGCTGGCCGCCGAGCGAGCGAGGAGCCACCGCGGCGCCAGTACGGAGGCCGCCGCCTCTCCCGCGAGCTCTGATCCGGCGGGGCTGACACGGCGCTCGCGACGCTCACTACTCGCGGTCGGCGCGGCTGCAGCGGGAGCTGCCATCGCTGCTCCGCTCGGCGCTCGACCGGTTGCGGCCGACAGCGGCGACGCACTCATCATCGGAGGCTCCAACACGGCGACAACATCGTTCGGCACCGTCCTGTACCAAGCCGACAACGACCAGACCCCGTCGGTGAGCATCTTCGCGGCGACCGACGTGATCGTTGGGCAGACCGACACGCTGGGCTTCGGACCTGCCGGCGCCCCGGCCGCCGTGGCCGGCATGGCGTACGGCAACAAGGTGCTCAACGGCATCAAAGCGGGCGCAGCGGGTCGATTCGACGATTCGGTCAACTTCGGGCATGCGCTTGCCCTCACCGCGACCGATTCGGCACGGAGTCACATCCAGTTTCGCTCGACCATGAGCGACCCACGCGACGACGAGTACGCCCACGGCGCCGGCGAAATGCGCTTCGACACCAACGGCGTGCTGTGGTTCTGCGTCGCCGCGGGCACACCGGGCACGTGGCGAGCGCTGACGACCCCCGCATCGAGTGGCGCTCTCCATGTGATCGATCCGATCCGGGTGTACGACTCGCGTTTCGACGAAGGCCCGCTCGGCGACGGATTCAACCGAACGATCGACGTGTCGGACGCGATCGACGTCACCACCGGCAACACGACCGCCGCCGACGCCATTCCGGTCGGAGCGACCGCCGTGGCGTTCAACCTCACGGTCACCAACACGACCGGTGGCGGATTCCTCGCGGTCAGCCCGGGAGACGCCGACGAGCTCACAGCGTCGACGATC
>CALICC010000104.1 GCA_938049325.1 uncultured Ilumatobacter sp.
CGTGGTGTGCCGAGAACGGCGACGTTGTGAGCAACGAGCGGCTCGAGTTCCTCGGCGACGCCGTGCTGGGGTGGGCGGTCGCCGACGTGTCGTTTCATCGCTTCACCGACGTGCCCGAAGGCCGCTTGACCGACCTGCGCAAGAGCGTGGTGAACGCGGCGGCGCTGGCCGAGATGGCTGCCGAGATCGGTCTGGGTGAGTACATCAAGTTGGGCCGTGGCGAAGCGGCTGCGGGTGGGGCGCGCAAGGAGTCCATCCTGTCCGATGCGTTCGAGGCGGTCCTTGGTGCCGTTTATCTCGACGGGGGAGCCGACGCCGCGTTTGCACTGGTGGAACGCGTGGTTGCTCCGAAGCTGAGCGACTCGTTGATCGAACACGCGGATCACAAGACCGAGCTGCAGGAGCGCTGCGCCCGCGCTGGGCGAGGTGCGCCTGCGTATTCGCTCACCTCGGTCGGTCCTGACCACGCGAAGGTCTTTACGGCACACGTCACGGTCGACGGAGTGGAGGTCGGTGTCGGTGAGGGCGGTTCGAAGAAGAGCGCCGAACAGGCCGCGGCCGCAGACGCGTGTCGATCGATCACCTGACGTGCCCGAACTTCCCGAGGTCGAGACGGTCCGACGAGGACTCGAACAGCATCTGGTCGGGCGGCAGATCGTGCGCGTCGAGGTCGGTCGTGAACGAGTGGTGCGCCGTACGTCGCCCGAAGCGTTGATCGCGGGCCTCTCCGGAACCACTGTCGTTGCGGCGCAGCGCCGTGGAAAGTACCTCCTGCTGCCGCTCGACTCGGGCGACACCATGATGATTCACCTGCGAATGAGCGGTCAGGTGCTGCTCGCGGCAGGCGGTGCAGCGCGTCCGCCGCACACACATGTGGTGATGTATCTCGACGACGGAAGCGAAGCGTGGTTCGTGGACCCGCGGACGTTCGGTGAAGTCGTCGTCTTCGATCCCGACCGGGTCGACGTCGAACTCCCGCCGGTTGCTCAGCTGGGTGTCGACCCGATTGCCGAGTCGTTCGAGCGCGCCGACCTTCGGCGGATCATCCGCTCGACCTCGCGTGCGCTCAAACCGTTGTTGCTCGACCAGCAGGTCATCGCCGGCATTGGCAACATCTACGCCGACGAGATCCTCCACCGATCGCGACTGCGCCCCGACCGGTCAGCGTCGACGGTCGACTCGCGTGCGACGAATCGGCTCCACGAGGCGATCATCGACATCCTCACGTCGGCGATCGAGGTTGGCGGCTCCACGCTGGGCGACGCCCAATACGTCGACCTCATGGGTGAGAGCGGGTCATACCAGGACGACCATCGGGTGTACGGCCGAGCGGGGGAGCGGTGCCTCACATGCGGCCGCGGATGGATTCGCCGCACGGTGTCGGGCGGGCGCAGTACCCACTGGTGCGGCGTCTGTCAGTCGTAGGTCAGGCACTGCGCGTGACCTGCCCACAGGAATTGTCAATGGCTCGTAAATTCTGATCGATCGATCGGCGCCCGTCTTCGAGCCCGCCGTATGGTGCTTCCGTGGAGCGGAGGGAATTCCTGATCGGCGCGTTCTCGTTGATGGCGCTCCGTCAGGCGAGTTGTATGTCGCCGCCTCGAGCTGGCACCAACGTTGCGGTGATCTATCTCGACGACATGCGCGAGGACGGCCTCGACTACATGCCCAAGACGATGGCGCGCTTCGACCATCGTTTCACCGAGGCCCGGGCGAACGGCGGCAGTTGCATCGATACACGGCTCGGCCTCTTCAGTGGCACGAACATGAAGAATCATCCATGGCCGTGGACCGCGACGCACACCGAGGTCGACGCCTCCCGGACGTGGGGGCCGTGGATGCATGACGCCGGGTACCGGACGGGCCTGTTCGGCGAGTACATCACCACAATCGACTGGACCACGGGGATCGAAAACGGCTGGGACACGTGGAAGACCTACTTCGCGAACGGCCACGACGAGTTCACCTACGAGATCGACGAAGGCTTGACGCCACCGGTGCCGGTCGCTCCGGCGGCGCGCAACCTCGACTACATGACCACGGCGCTGATCGATTTCGCTTCCGAGAACGGAAGCGAACCGTGGTTCGCGTCGTGGAATCCGCAACATCCGCACACGATCACCGAAACGGGTGAGTTGCAGCCGAAACCCGAACACCTCGGGCTGTGGACCGATCTGCCGTCACCGGTTCCGGTCGACGAAGACGTGACCGGTAAGCCCGCCTGGATCCAAGCGCTCCCGCCGATCGGACCCGCCGAGATCGCCGACATCGAACGAGCTCAGATGCAACAGGCGCAAGTGCTGTCGGGCGTCGACGACGCGATCGAAAACTTCTTCGTAGCGCTCGAAACGCTCGGCGTCCTGCAAGACACGGTGGTCTTGCTGTCGTCTGACCAAGGCGTTCACTACGGCGAACATCGCTTCGGTGCGGCCTTCGGGGTGCCGGCCGCTGTCCAGAAGGTCACCTTGTACGAGCCAGTCGTCAAGATTCCGCTCCTGGCAACCGGCCCCGGGTTTCCGCCCGGAGCGACCTCGGTGCCCGTCAACCAAACAGACATCACCGCAACCGTCGTTGCGATCGCCGGCGCCGAGACCAGCCACGACCTCGACGGTATGGACCTGCGGTTCGTCATCCAGCACGCCGACGGCCTCAAGTGGCGCAGCACGCTGTTGCAGGCCGTGCAGTTCTTCACGACCTGGCCCGGCCACGACACTGTGGTGACTGGGCCCGAACACCCGTCAATGCCTGCGATGAAGCTCGGGCTCCTTCACAGCGGTGAACGGGAGCTGTACGACTTGGCCAACGATCCCGGCGAGTTCGTCAATCTCGCTGGCGATGCCGCGTGGGCCGCAATCGAGGCCGAGATGCTCGCTTTGCTCAACCTGCATCTGGCCTGACCGACAGCGATCGGGTGCCGGTGCCGGAACACCTCGTTGAGGATTTTCCGACGGCACCCGATTCCGCGGAGGGTTGGACGATTACGATGCGTCTGCTGTGTTCCTGAAGAGTCTCGCCCTGAAGGGCTTCAAGTCGTTCGCCGATTCGACGAACATGTTGCTCGAGCCGGGGGTCACTGTCGTGGTCGGCCCGAACGGATCGGGCAAGTCGAACGTCGTCGACGCGATGGCATGGGTGCTCGGAGCGCAGGCTCCCAAGGCGGTCCGCAGCCAGAAGATGGACGACGTGATCTTCGCCGGAACGGCGTCTCGGCCTGCGTTGGGGCGCGCTGAGGTCACCATCACGATCGACAACAGCGACGGAACCCTCGGCGTCGAGTTCAACGAGGTCACGATCACGCGCATTCTGTTCCGCACCGGAGAGTCGGAATACCTGATCAACGGCGTACCGTGTCGCCTGCTCGACGTGCAAGAGCTGTTGTCTGACGCCGGCGTGGGTCGTCAACAGCACGTCATCGTCTCGCAGGGGCAGATCGACGCGGTGCTCAACGCTCGCCCCGAAGAACGTCGGGCGATCATCGAAGAAGCTGCTGGCGTACTGAAGTTCCGCAAGCGCAAGGAAAAGGCAGAACGCCGCCTCGATGCGACCGAAGCGAATCTGCTCCGCGTGCAAGACCTGCTCCGCGAGGTGCGCCGGCAGCTACGGCCGCTCGAACGACAGGCGAAGGCCGCGGAGCGACACGGGTCGCTGATTGTCGAGCTCACCGACCTGAAGACCTTCGTCGCCGGCCAAGAGATCGCCGGTCTGCGCACGAAGCTCGAATCGTTGGCCAGCGTCAAGATCGACAGCTCGACCGAAGAGCACGAACTGAAGTCCGCACTGGCAGCGCTCGACACCTCGGTGATGGCGATCGAAGCGCAGCTCTCCGCTCGCGGCGCGAGCGATGTGAGTGATCGGTTGCAGCGTGTCGAGCAACTCCGTGAGCGAGCGCGCGGTCTCGCAGCGGTCCTCGTCGAACGTCGCCGGTCGCTCGAACGTGACAAAGGCCAACTCCTCGATGCGGGTGTGGTTGCCAACCTCGAAGCCGACGCGGCACGGTTTGCGCGGGAACTGGTCGACGTCGTCGCAGAGCTCGAGACGTTCGAACCCGCGGCCGAAGAACTGCAAGCCGAAGAGCAGGCGTTCTCCGCCGAGCGCTCCCAGGTGCTCGACGCTGTCGGGGTCGATCAACCGGCCGCCAAGGCCGCGAGTGCTGCAGCAGAGGTGCGCGGCGAAGCTCGCTCGGTCAAGGCCGCGCTCGAACGCACGCTGGGCGACCTTCGCCGCGCCGAGGCGCGCGACGCGTCGCTGCGCGAGCGGTTGGCGCTCGTCGACGGTGAGGTCAACCGATTCCGAGCCGAATGTGAAGAAGCGGGCGAGATCGAAGGTCCACTGTTCGACCAACTCGGTGTTGCTGAAGGCGCACTCGAAACAGCACAAGCCGCTCGCGCTGCATCGCTGGCCCGACGCGCCGAAGCTGCCGACGCGCACTCGACTGCTGGCGCCCGCGTCGAAGCGCTCCAGATGGCGTTGGATGCCGCTCACGAACGAGCTGGCGCCGAACGACTCCAGGGCGTCGACGGCGTGCTCGGTACCTTGCTCGACTTGATCGAGATCGACGCTGGCTGGGAGCCGGCCGTCGAAGCGGCGCTCGGCGAGTCGCTCACCGCTGTCGTGGTTGCCGACCCCGATGCGGCCCGCAACGCACTCGATGCGCTGCGCTCGTCCGACACGAGTGGTGCAGTCATCGCACTCGGCGCTCGCTTCGGTGACCGTGCAGCGCTCGACATCGGTGACGCCGTCCGCCCGCATGCGCGCTCAGCGAGCAGCGATGTGAGCACCCTGCTCGACGGCTTGCTCGGCTCCGCCGTTCGAATCGACGAGGTCTCGAAGGCGCTCGACGCGGCGATCCTGAACCCCGACGCCGTGATCGTCACCGAACAGGGTGACCGATTCGGACTGAGCGGCTGGCGCGTCGGTGCTGCAGGGTCGGGCGCAACGGCGGCCGCGCTCGACGAGGCCCAAACAGCGGCCGACGCCGCCCGCCAAGCACTGACCACCGCGGATTCAGAGACAGCGGCTGCCGAGGCAGCGCTGGTCACCGCAACCACGGCCGAACGTGACCTGAGTCGCAAGCTCGACGAGAACGATGCCCGCCTCACAGGAGCGTCGGAAGGTCTGGCGCGAGCGCAGAGTGAGCTGCGCGGAATCCAAGCCGAGTTGGAGACACTCGAACGGGCCATCGGCGAAGCGAACGAGAACAGC
>CALICC010000105.1 GCA_938049325.1 uncultured Ilumatobacter sp.
CGTATGCAGCAGAGTCACCTCGATGTCGCCGACCGTCACGATGTCGCCCGAGCGGTGGCTTGTGAGATGTTCTTCGCCGACGTCGGTGGTCTTGCACACCCACTCACACTCGTCAGCTTGGATGTGGATGGGGCAGTCGACACGTTCGAGCAGCGTGGAGATGCCCTCGATCGTGTGGCCCATCATCGAGCCGCCCACGTGGTCGGGGTGATAGTGCGTGGCGAGTACGCCCGTGACCTTCAAGCCGTCAGCTTCGACGACATCGACGATGTCGTTCACCGCGTAGGCCGGGTCGACGATGAGGCACTCGCCGGCCTCCCGGTCGCCGATGGCGTACACGAAGTTCACCATCTGCTCGGCGAGCGGGTCGTTGAGCGCAAAATCCTGACCGGACAGAAGCTGACGGAAGTACAGACGATCGTTGTTCTGAGACACGTCCGCCAGCGTACGCTGACGGCGATGACGGAACAGATCCGGTACGGAGTGATCGGCACGGGAATGATGGGCGTCGAGCACATCGAGAACATCCTCGCGATGGATGGCTGTGTGGTCACCGCCGCGGCTGACCCACACCCCGAGTCGCTCGAGTGGGCTCGACGGGCCGTGGGTGAGGGGACCGAGCTTGCCACGTTCAGCACCGCCGAAGAGCTGATCGAGTCCGGACTCTGTGACGCGCTCGTGATCGCCTCGCCGAACTTCACGCATCACCAGGTGTTGATCCCGGCCATCGAGTCGGGGCTCCATCTGCTGATCGAGAAGCCGCTGTGCACCACGCTTGCCGACTGCCGTGAGATCGTCGACCTCGTCGAGCAACGGCCCGCGGAACAGGTGATCTGGATGGGGCTGGAGTATCGCTACATGCCGCCGGTCGGCGCGTTGATGGCCGAGATCGATGCGGGGACTGCCGGCGACGTGAAGATGATCGCCATCCGCGAGCATCGGTTCCCGTTCCTGGTCAAGGTCGACAACTGGAATCGCTTCTCGAAGAACACCGGGGGAACACTCGTCGAGAAGTGCTGCCACTTCTTCGACTTGATGATTCAGGTCACGCGCAGCAAGCCGGTGCGAGTCATGGCGTCGGGAGGACAAGACGTCAACCATCTCGACGAGATCTACGACGGTGAACGATCCGACATCCTCGACAACGCCTACGTGATCGTCGACTTCGAGAACGGCAGTCGCGGCATGCTCGACCTGTGCATGTTCGCCGAGGCCAGCAAGAACGAGCGCGAAATCTCGGTGGTCGGTACCAGGGGCAAGCTCGAAGCGCTCGACACCGAGAGCATGCTGGTGATCGGTCGGCGTACCGACGACGTGATCAGCGGGATCAATGTCGTGACCGAGCAGAAGATCAGCGACGACCGGATCAAACATCAGGGATTGCACCACGGTTCGAGCTACCTCGAACACGTCGACTTCGCCGAGGCGATCCGCGCGGGCGAGCCTGCAGCAGTGACGGTGCGCGACGGGTTCTGGTCGGCCGCGGTCGGGTTTGCAGCTCATCGATCGCTCGAGACGGGGCTCCCGGTCGTGCTCGACGAGCTCGACGAGATCAGCGGGATGGCCATGTCATGAGCGAATTGCTCCGCCTCGAAGAGGGCCAGCAGATCATCTTCGCGGGAAATCGCGTGACGAAGGTCAGTGCCGAACTCGCGGCCGCCTTCCAACCCGGCGACCGACTGGTGGTCGTACAAGACGACGGCGCGCTCCTGCACATTCCCGCTGCCGAACACGCACTCGTCGAGCAGGCGATCACGAACGCGCTCGACGGATTCGATGGGTTGGCGCAGGTCACCGACCAGGCGATCACCGACTTCTTCGACCACTTCGCACGAGGCCTCGCCGACGACGACGTGTTCGGGGCGATCGCAGAGGCCAATGCCGCCGACGTCGACGACGCCAAGCGTCGTGGCCGCTCGACCACCCGGCTGGTGCTGTCGCCGGGCATGCGCGCCGACATGGTGCGTGGTCTCGAAGGGTGGCGCGATGCAGCCGGAGATCGCGACCTCGTCGTCGGAACGGTCGAGCACGGTGGATGGTCGGTCGACGCCCGGCGCGCCCCGCTTGGTGCCGTGGGTTTTGTCTTCGAGGGTCGACCGAACGTGTTCGCCGACGCGTGCGGGGTGGTGCGCAGCGGGAACTCCGTTGTGTTCCGAATCGGTTCTGACGCACTGCGGACCGCTCGGGCGATCGTCGAACACGCGCTCGCTCCGGCGCTCGAGCGCGCTGGGCTCCCGGCCGGCACCGTGCAACTCGTCGACTCTGCGGCGCGCAGTGCCGGGCATGCGTTGTTCGGCGATGGCCGCCTCGCGCTGGCCGTTGCTCGCGGTTCGGGCGCCGCCGTTGCCCAACTGGGGGCAGTGGCCTCACAGTCAGGTGTGCCGGTCAGCTTGCATGGAACGGGCGGGGCGTGGCTCGTTGCCGGGGAGCACGCAGACGCCGCCGACCTGCGCAACGCTGTGCAGCACTCGCTGGATCGCAAGGTCTGTAACACTCTGAACGTGGTGGCCGTGCCGGCGCCGCGTGCCGACGAGTTGGTGCCCGTCGTGCTCGACGGACTTCGGTCAGCAGCAGAGGCCGCAGACGCCACTGCCCGGCTGCACGTCGTGGCGGGCAGCGAACAGTACGTGCCGGACGACGCGTTCGAACGGATCGTCTCGGTGATTCGGGCGGACGGGGTCGTCGACGAGCGCGAAGCAACCCTGATCGACGAGCACGAGCTCGGTGTCGAGTGGGAGTGGGAGCGATCACCGGAGATCACGCTGGTGGTCGTGGCCGACGTGGCGCACGGCGTCGCGTTGTTCAACCGGTTCAGCCCGCAGTTCGTTGCCTCGCTCGTGAGCGACGACAGCGGCGAGCACGATCGCTTCTACGCGAGTGTGAACGCCCCGTTCGTCGGGAACGGATTCACACGCTGGGTTGACGGACAGTACGCCCTCGACAAGCCCGAGTTGGGTCTGTCCAACTGGGAAGGTGGACGCATGCTCGGGCGCGGCGGCATCTTGTCGGGTGACAGCGTGCACACGGTCCGGTATCGAGCCACGGTGACCGACACCTCCACCCATCGCTGACCTAATCTGCCGACGTGGCGACGAGAACGGTGGGAGCACTCATCGGCGTGCTCTGCGTGGCGGTGAGTTGCTCGGTCAGCCCAGCGGTGTCGGTGTCGAGTGAGCCGAGCCGCGCTGTACCGCCCTCGAACGAGCCGACGCCTTCGCCGTCGTCAGACCTGCCGATCGAGCAGACGGACGATCCAACCGATACCACGCCATCGAGCACCACGGTTCCGGCAAGCAGCAGCTCGACCACGTCGGTTGCGCCGCGCGACCCGGAGCTCGGCGTCGCCGACGTGTTGTTTCCCGACCTCGGCTCGTCGGACGTGGATGTGGTCTCGTACGCACTCGACATCGTGGTGGAAGACGATGGCCGTCTCGATGCCACCATCGTGGTGGTCGCGGCCGTCGACGAGGCGACCAACGTTCTCGCGCTCGACGCGGTCGGCCTCGACATCGACAGCGTCGAGATCGACGGTCGTCCAGCTGCCTTCGCGGTGAGTGAACCCGAGCTCTTGATCACCCTCGGTGACGAACGCGACGCAACGGTCGAGGCGACGATCGAGTACTCGGTTCAGCCCGAGCGGGCGACATCTGCCACCGGATTGCCGATCGGCTGGCTGCCCGGACGGGGTCACTCCTACGTGCTCAATGAGCCCGACGGGGCGCGAACGTGGATGCCGTCGAACGATCACCCGTCGGACAAGGCGGAATGGCGCTTCGAAGTGCAGCCGCCTCCGGGCTCCATCGCCGTCGCGAACGGCGAGCTTCTGCAGCGCGGCGATGACGAGCTCTCATGGATCTGGGAGCAAACCGAACCGATGCCGACGTACCTCGTGCAGGTGATCGTCGGGGACTACGAGTTCATCGAGTCCGATCCGGTCGAGAGCGTCGACGGTCGGACCATTCCGCTCACTCACGTCTATCCGACGGGGGAGCGACCCGTTTTTAATCCCGCGATCGAGACCATCGGTGAGCAGATTGCGTTCTTCGAGCCGCTGTTCGGGCCGTACCCGCTCGACAGGTACGGCCTCGCATTCGTCGATGGCCTCAGCAATCTCGCCATGGAAACTCAGGGTCGCTCGATGTTCGGCGCCGCCGACTTCGCCGACGGGCGCCTCGGGTTCTTCCAGGAATTGCTGCTCTCGCACGAGCTCGGCCATCAATGGTTCGGCAACGCGGTCAGCCCGGCGACGTGGACCGACATCTGGCTCAACGAGAGCTTCGCGACGTACTCGAACTGGCTGTGGCTCGACCACATCGGGCTGCAGCGACTCGACTCGTTTGCTCGAGCGATGCTCGCGCAACGTCAGGGGCCCGGTGAGCCGACCGGCGCGCCCAGCGTCGAGGGGATGTTCGGATTCAACCGCTACGACGGCGGAGCCGTCGTCGTGCATGCGTTACGCCAGGTCATGGGTGACGATCCGTTCTTCGAGCTGCTCACATCGTGGGTCGCTGACAACGGTGGTTCGTCGCGTACGACGGCAGATTTCATCGAGCTTGCAAACGCTGTGCACGAAGCAGATCTCGGGTCGTTCTTCGACGAATGGCTGTACTCCGGTGCACTTCCTGCCGAATATCCTTCATGAGCGTCGTGTCGACGAGTTCGCCTCCGCCTCACCACCAGCCTGATCCCTGGGGTCCGCCAACCACGCCAGTCGGCGTCCCGGCGATCGCGGCACCTCAGTTCGCCGGCCCGCGGCCCGCTCACCCGACACTCCCGCTCGGACTCGGCTTTGGCGCGCTGGTCGTCCTCACGTTGTCGCTCCTGCTCTCCAAGTACATCCTGTCGCTCGTGGTCGACCTCGGGTGGCCGGTCGTGGCCTACGTCGGCCTCGTTGCGCTGATCGGCTACGGACCATCGCTCGCGTGGTGGTGGTTTGCAACCAAGCGGTGGGATGCGGGATCACCGGTCGACGCCGTAGGTGCCCGGCCGCGCTGGGCCGACCTCGGTTGGGGGCCTGTCATCTGGTTCGCGACGCTCTGTACGCAGGTGTTCGTCGGCGTGTTCGTCTTGCTCTTCGACGTGCCGCTCGCCAACAACACCGACGGAGTCGGCGAACTGAGCGCCGACCGCACCTACACGATTGCGATCGTGTTGACGGCCGTCGTGGCGGCACCGATCGTGGAGGAGCTCGTGTTCCGCGGTCTCGTCATGCGCAGCTTGCTGTCGAAGTTGCCCGTGGTGGTGTCGATTCTGCTCCAAGGCGTGCTGTTCGGCGTGGCGCACGTCGACCCTGTGCGCGGCACCGGCAACGTTGGCTTGGCACTGATTCTCTCCGGCGTCGGCATCTCGCTCGGCGGTGGTGCGTATCTCCTGCGTCGAATCGGCCCGACGATGGTGGCTCACGCGATCTTCAACGGCCTCGTGATGTTGTTGATCCTCACCGGCGTGCGGGACCGGTTGCTCGAGAACAACGAGGATCTGTTCGACGACTCACTCGTCGAACAGATCGCGGTTGTCGATCAGACGAACGTCACCGAACCACACCGCAGTCGCGACACGCACTGAGCCGGGGCGCCGCTCAATCGCAGCGAAATCGGTGACCTCGGTGAGTGTGTCGGCGCGGAAGATGGTCGTGTATTCATGCGCGGCCAACGGCTCGGCCTCGACGACGTTCATCGCGGTTGCGACGACGTCGGCGGGCGTCGATCCCCGCCGAGCGGCAGTTGCGAGCGCCGCGTCGAGCGAACGTGGGACACATACGGCGGCACTGCGCTGCTCGGGTGTGAGGCGCACGTTTCGGCTCGATTGAGCCAGCCCGTCAGGATCTCGTTCGATCGGGTGCCCGATGATCTCGATGCCCGTGTCGAGGTCGGCGGCCATCTGCGTCACGATCGCGAGCTGCTGGTAGTCCTTCTGACCGAAGATCGCGACGTCTGGCTGCACCGCGCCGAAGAGCTTGGTCACGACGGTGACGACGCCTTCGAAGTGCCCTGGTCGCATCGGGCCTTCCATGAGGTCGGCAAGTGCGCCGGGGACCACACGGGTTTGGTAGCCATCGGGATACATCGCAGCCGCCGTCGGTGCGTACACCGCCGCGACGCGCGCCCCAGTGCACGCGGCGACGTCGTCATCGATGGGGCGCGGATAGCTGTTGAAGTCGGCGTCCTCGTTGAACTGCAACGGGTTGACGAAGATCGACACGACCACGTCGTCGCATCGGCGAGCGGCGTCGGCGACCAACGCGATGTGTCCGGCATGCAGCGCTCCCATCGTCGGGACGAACCCGATGGTGCGTCCTCGCCGGTGCCGTTCGGCGGACCATGCCCGCATGGCCGCGGGGTCCGCCAGCGTGATGAGATTACTCATTGGTGAGAGCGTATGAGGTCGGACCACGCAGGCGCATCGCCGATCGTGGTCGCGGCCAACACGGCGTGGGTGCACGCCGCAGCGAAGACCTCGGCCGACGCGACCAACAGCTCGTTGAGCGCTGGGATGCGTTGATCAGGTAGCGCGGCATCGCCGAGCGCCAGGGCAAACACGGTGTCGCCGTCGGTCATCGAATGAGCTGGCCGAATTGCGCGAGCGAGTCCGTCGTGCGCCACGCCGGCGAGCTTCGACGATTCGGCCTTGTTGAGTCTGGCGGTCGTCGCGACGACGCCGATCGTGGTGTTCAGCCCCGTGACGGCCTGTCGCCCGAGCGCTTCGCGGACGGCGTTGCGTTGCTGGGCGTTCGCGCGCGGGAGACGGAACCCGGTGCGCTCCCAGGGCAAGCAGGTCGCCGGGTCGATCGGACTGCCGTTGGCGTTGACGACGGCGAGTGCGCCCACGACGACCTCGGTGTCAGCGATCTGCACCGTGGTACTCGCAGTGCCCACGCCGCCCTGCAGTCCGCCCGCTCTGGCGCCGGCGCCGGCGCCGACCGATCCCCAGGCAGGCACTCGTCGGCCGCTCAGCGCTGCGCTCGCGGCGCGACGGCCGAATTCACCATCGGGGCGCTTGCCGACATCGCCGCCGCGTCCGAGATCGAAGATCACCGCTGCGGGGACGACGGGGACCACATGATCACCGATCGGAAATCCGAGCCGTGCGTCCTCGAGCACGCTCACCACACCGTCGGCTGCCGCCAAGCCGTACGCGCTGCCTCCGGTGAGCGTGATGGCGTGGATCTCCTGAATCAGGTTCTCGGGGCGCAGCGCATCGGTTTCGCGGGTGCCGGGGCCGCCACCGCGAACGTCGACACCCGGTACCGCTCCGGGTCGCACGGTGACGACGGTCGTGCCCGTCTGCCACCCTCGACCGGTTCGTTGGTGGTGACCGACACCGATGCCGGGCACGTCGAGGATCGAGCCGACGGGCGTTCCGGGCCGATCGTGAGCGCGACTCATGTCCACAGCTCGCGGAGCGCTGGTTCGGGGTCGTGGATCACCGACGGGTCGGGGCCGATGCGTTGGGTCGGCCGTCGATCGACGTCGAACCGGTCCCAGCCGGGCGCGTGGTTGCGGGCAAAGGAGACGAGTGCCGAGGCGAACTGATCGGCGACGGTTGACCGGTCGGGTCCATCGCCCGTGAACATCTCGACGCCCTGTGCTTCGATCGTGTCGAAGGCGAACGGGATGTCGAGTCCGTGGCAACAGCCCAACATCCCGCCAAACGCTGTCGAACGCTGCTCGAACGAATACATCCAGGTGGAACTGCTGGCGGCGACGCGAGCTTCGGCGAGACGCTGGGCCGGGCGACGGAACAACTCGTCGGTCTGCATCGCCGAGACGAGTTGGCTGGGATCGACGTCCGGGCGGTGCGTTCGATACATCGCGATCGCGTGATCAGCGTTGTGGCCGAAACGGTGGCCGAATTCGCGTTGCACGTCGTCGTCGGTCCACCCCGAACGTTGTTGGTCGAACGCTGTGAACAGCAGCATCTCATCGGTGTTGGCGCCGATGACGAGCGGCCGATCATCCATCGCGCTCGTCTCGAG
>CALICC010000106.1 GCA_938049325.1 uncultured Ilumatobacter sp.
TCGCGGCGGGACAGCGGGCAACGACCTCGCAGCCGCACGTGATCAGCTCCTCGAGCAGACCGATCATCGCGGCGAGCTCGACCTGTTGTGCGCGGAGTGCGACGACCTTGTCGTGAGCGAGTTGGCGCGCCCGTTCGCCCGTGTCGTCGAGGATGTCGCGGATCTCGCCGAGACTGAATCCGAATCGCTGTGCCCGCCGGATGAAGTTGACTCGACCGACGGTGTCGCTGGTGAAGCGACGATTGCCGCCGACGCGCCGAGCCGAGGAGATCACGCCGACGTCTTCGTAGTGGCGTAGCGCCGACGCTGCGACGCCGGTCGATGCAGCGAGCTCACCGATCGCGATGAGTGTCGACGCAGTCATGCGAGCGGGATGCCGGCGAGGGCCAAGATGACCGGCAGGGCGTCGGGGTTCTCGCTCGCGACGTCGAGCATCAGCTCGTTGTCCACCACTGACGTGGCGATCGTGAGGAACGCGCAGCACGCCGTTTCGCGGCGGACGAGGTCATTGACGTCGGCGATCAACGTCGATGGAAGCGTCATGCGTACGCCGCCCTCGATCCGGGTGACCGCCGAAGCCTGCCGCTGCAGGTCGGCCCATTCGAGCAACTGGTGCTCGGCGGCCTCGGGCGTGAGCGTGCACGCGATCGGCGTGCCATGTGGTGCTTCGACGTTGATCGGCATGCGCCGACCATATGACTTCAAGTCAACTTGAAGTCAAGAGAAAGTTTGGATCCGGGTCGTTACCGACGAGTGCTTCAGAGATGACCGTCGCAGAGTGACGCCTCCCGTCGGCACCCTCGGGGGCATTGGAACGGTGCTGGACAGGTGTGCCCGATGAGGTGCGTCGATGAGGCGGCCGGATGGGTCGTGTGCGTAGCGTGGAAGCCATGGACGCAAAAGATGCGCAGTGGATCGAGGCAGATGGTCGGTTGCGGCGCGAGTTCGCGTTTGCCAACTTCTCGGAGGCGTTCGCATTCATGACGCGCGTCGCGATGCTGGCCGAGCAGCACACACATCATCCCGAGTGGTCGAACGTGTACGGGCGAGTCGTCATCGAGCTGACCACACACGACGACGGCAACATCGTGACCGACAACGATCGCAACATGGCCGCCGCGATCGATGCCCTCCTCTGACGTCGCCACAGCACCTGCAGGAGTGAATTCGCGGTTTCCGGGGAACCGCGTCGTCGCCGGGTGCTTCCTCGTCCTGACGATCAACGCAGGGCTGGTGTTCTACGGGCTGTCCGTGTACCTCAACGCGTTCAGCAAAGAGCAGGACTGGCCGCTGCGCAACATTTCGTTCGCCGTCACGATCTTCTTCGTCATCGGTGGCCTGTTCGGGCTGGTTGCAGCTCGACTGATCGAGCGTTTCGACGTGCGCGCCGTGATCGTTGCCGGCGCGTTGATCGCCGGTGGGGCGCTTGCGTTCGTCGGCAGCGTGAACGAACAGTGGCAGCTGTACGTCGTGTACTCGGTGTTCGCGGTCGGGTATGCGCTGTGCGGTCTCGTTCCGACCACCACCGTCGTGACCCGCTGGTTTCATCAACGCCGGTCGGTTGCGTTGTCGGTCGCGTCGACGGGGCTGTCCGTCGGCGGCATCGTGCTCACGCCGTTCGCCAAACGGCTGATCGACGATCACGGACTGTCGGCGACGACCCCGTGGCTCGGGCTCTTTTTCGTGGTCACGATGGTGCCCGCCACGCTGCTCCTGGTTCGGCCAGACCCGGTGGCCGACGGATTCGCACCCGACGGTGAGCGGTTGGCCGCAGGCGAGTCGGCTCCGGAGGCGACCGGCGTTCCGGCTGCTGAAGCCATGCGAACCCGGTTCTACCGGTGCGTCACCGTCGGATACGTCCTCGCGCTCGGATCGCAGGTCGGCGGCATCCAACAGCTCGTCAAACTCGTCGAGGAACGCACCGACGAGCGCACGGCACAGTTCGCGATCACCGCACTCGCTGCTACCTCGGTCGTCGCGCGGTTGATCGGTGGACGGTTGGTCGCCGTGATCGACATGATGCGCTTCACCGTGATCGTGGCGATCGTCCAGACGCTGGCGTTGGTCGGCGTCGGCCTCTCTCAGTCGGTCGTTCCTCTCTACGCCTCGATCATCCTGTTCGGACTCACCATCGGCAACTTGTTGATGATGCAGCCATTGCTCATCGCCCAGCGGTTCGGCGTTCTCGACTATCCGAAGATCTTCGGTCGATCGCAGGCGGTTGCGATCGTCGGCGTCGCCGGCGGTCCACTCGTCATTGGTTGGCTCTACGACGTCTTTGGCTCCTACGAGCGGCCCTATCTGGCGGCGGCCGGGCTGTGCGGTCTCGGTGTGTTGGTCCTGGCCATGGGTGGATCGGCGACGGCGGAAACCGAACCGGCGTGAGACTGCCAGGCGACGGCCGCTAGCTTGCAGCGCCATGGCTGCCACCAATGATTCCGCGTCCGGCTTCCACCGCAACGTCGACAAGGTCATGGCGGCGGGTCGAGCGCTCGGCATCGACGTGCAACCGCACTCGTTCCCGCAGGGCGCGAAGACTGCCCAGGATGCCGCTGATGCCATCGGTGTCGCTGTGGGCCAGATCGTCAAGAGTTTGATCTTCGGGCTGAAAGGCGTAGCCGAGGGCGAGGCGGGTGCAACTGATGGTTCGGCCGAGCCGGAGCTCGTGCTCGCGTACGTGAGCGGTTCGAACCAGCTCGACGAGAAGAAACTCGCGGCTGCGGCCCGAGCGCGCAAGTGCACGCGTGTCGACGCAGACGCGGTGCGCTCGTCGACCGGATTCCCGATCGGCGGCGTGCCGCCCTTCGGTCACGACAACCCCCTGCGGGTGTTCGTCGATCCGGATCTGTTGGAGTACGACGAGGTGTGGGCGTCGGCAGGCACCTGGAATGACGTCTTTCCTCTCGCTCCAAGCGACCTCGTGCGCGCCAGCGGTGGCGCTGTCGTCGCGCTGCGCCGCGACTGAGAGCGTCCGACTGTGCCAGACGCCGCCGGTCGCCTAGCGTCGTTGCGATGAGATCTCGTTCCGCCATTTTCGTTGCCGCCCTGCTCGCGGTGGCCGCTTGCTCCAGTGACGGGGGAGGCGACGAGGCAGTCGAGTCGACCGACGACACGGCGCCCGCGACCGAGCCTGCAGACACCGAGCCAGTCGATACCGAGCCTGCTGACCCCGAGCCTGCTGACCCCGAGCCGGTCGATACCGAACCCGAGCCGGTCGACACGGAGCCGGTCGATACCGAGCCGGAGCCGGTCGATACCGAACCCAAACCTGAAGCTCCCGCGTACGACTTCTCGACGATCGACACGATCGTTGCGCCGTTCGTCGAGGAACGCGGACTCAACGGCGCGGCGCTCGTCGTTGTCGATCGAGACAACGGCATCGTGCACGAGGGGTACTGGGGCGACTTCAGTGCCGACCGGGTCTCCTTGATCGCCTCATCGAGCAAGATGATCTCGGCAGGTGTGCTCCTGTACCTCGACGACGAAGGTGTGCTCGACATCGACGCACCGGTTGCCGACGTGGTGGAGTGGGGTGCTGGGAACCCCGACATCACGCCAGCGCAGCTGATCTCGAACAGCTCGGGCTTGGTCGGGTTGCTGCCAGACCCCACCTACGCGCCGTACATTTGTCAGTACGTCTTCAGCGAGACGTTGCAAGGCTGCGCCGAGGCGATCTTCACGACGCCCGACGACGACGCTGAAGTCATCGCTCCCGACTCCGAGTTCCGCTACGGCGGTGCCCAGTGGACGGTCGCCGGAGCGGTCGCCGAGGCGGCTTCAGGACAGCCGTGGGCTGAGTTGATCGACGAGATCTACGTACAGCCATGTGGCGTCGACTCGCTCGCGTTCAACAACCACTTCGCGCAGATCGGGGCGGGATTCGACTACCCCGTCGAGTTCGAGAGCGACCCCAGCCTGCTGGCCGCCACCGAGAATCCGAACCCGGAGGGTGGTGCGTACATCAATCCGCCCGACTACGGCCAGCTGCTCCTGATGCACCTTCGTGAGGGACGGTGTGGCGACACGCAGGTGTTGTCGCCCGAGGCCGTCGACCTGATGCACTCGGATCGCATCGACAGCGCCTATTCGGGCAACGCCGGCGTCGCCGCGGGATCGGGCGATGGGACCGGCTACGGCATGGGTTGGTGGATCGACCGCGACGACAATCGCATCAGTGACGGAGGGGCGTACGGATCCGTTCCGTGGCTCGACCTCGAAGACGGATACGGCGCGTATCTGGTCATCGAGGCGGACTCCGGGACCGGGAACGAACTGGCCGAACTGCTCTACGACGCGGTCGACACCGCGATGGTGGGCTGAGTTCTCAGAACCGGGACAATCAGAACCGGGACAATCAGAACTGGGACAATCAGAACTGGGACAAGAGGTCGCCGACTTCGTTGTCGATCGCGGCCTGAATCGGCCGGAGATGGAGCTCTTCGAGCAATGCAGCGCCGCGGTCGTTGCCGCCTTGAAGGTCGCTGGTGATCACCTGAGCAGCGGTCTGATGGAGCAGGCACACGCGGTACTCCAGGATTGCCTGGTCGAATGAGTAGTCGATCCCGGCTGCCTTGATCTGTTCGACATAGCTCGCGATGATGTCGCGTTCGTGCTCCCGGCGAATGTCAGGGTGCATCGAGCCGGCGATCAGGTTCGTCACGTCCCACATGCCGACGTGCCGCGTCGAGAGCTGGAAGTCGATCACCGTCACCGCGTCGAGGCCGTCTGGCCCGCCGAACAGATAGTTCTCGGCGCGACAGTCGGTGTGCGTGAACGTCGGCGTGCCGATGGTCGTGCTGAAGTCGAGGAGCTCGACGTAGCGCTCACATGCCTGACCGATCGTGGCCATCATGCCGGTCGGGATTCGGTCGGCGTAGTGCTCCGCAAAGCTCGGGTACAGAGCGTCTGCCATGGCCTTGCCGCCCTTGTACAACTCGTTGTTCATCGGCGGGAGCCAGTCGATCGAAAGCAGCTCGTCGCTTCCCCAGAACTGCACGTGCAACGGCGCGATCGTGGAGATGATCCGGGCCGCTTCGTCGACGCTGATCCCCGCAAGCTGGTCGGGGGTTCGGCTGCCGACGATGTCTTCGATCAGCAGCACGAATGGCAACCCCGATTCGGCGGCATCGACATGGAACGGGCGTGGGACCCGAATGCTGACGTCGTCAGCCACCTGGCGGTAGAAGTTCACCTCGCGGAGGTAGAAGCCCATCGCGGTCGCAAGGAATTGGTTCTCCGCCGTCGGCGACTGACACTTGGCCACGATGGTGGCGGGGCCGAACTCGCCATCGGCGTACTCCAGCGTGATGCGGGCGAGCTCGCCCAGAATGCCGATCCCCTCACCGAAGTGATCGATCTTGATCGATGCGACCGTGCCGAATTCGCTGCCGAGCACCGCGTTGAGCCAATCGACCGAGATGTCGTCGACCTGGGTCGGAAGCGATGAACCGTTGCGCTGTTCTGCCATGGATCGACAGTAGTGACGACCGTCGACCGATCTTCGAGCCGGGCCGGGGCGTCAGGCAGAG
>CALICC010000107.1 GCA_938049325.1 uncultured Ilumatobacter sp.
GCACCCGGGAACTCACGAGCCGGCGGGGCCCGAAGACTTCGCACCGCTGTTCCCGATGGCGCTGATCGAGCAGGAAGTGTCGACCGAGCGCTACATCGACATCCCGGGTGAAGTACTCGACGTGTACAAGATCTGGCGGCCAAGCCCGTTGTTTCGTGCCAAGCGGCTCGAAGAGATGCTCGATACCCCGGCGCGCATCTACTACAAGTACGAAGGCGTGAGCCCGGCCGGGTCGCACAAGCCGAACACGTCGGTGCCCCAGGCGTACTACAACCACCAAGAGGGCATCACGAAGCTCACCACCGAGACCGGTGCGGGCCAATGGGGGAGCGCATTGGCGTTCGCCACAGCTCAGTACGGCATGGAGTGCGAGGTGTGGCAGGTGGCCGCGTCGTACAAGGCCAAGCCGGGTCGCAAGACGATGATGGAGATCTGGGGAGCCACGCTGCACTCGTCGCCGTCGGAACTCACCGAGTTCGGTCGGGCGCTCCTCGCGGAGGATCCCGACCACAACGGATCACTCGGAATCGCCATCTCGGAAGCTGTTGCGATGTGCGTCGAGGACCCGAACGCTCGCTATGCGCTCGGCTCGGTGCTCAATCACGTGCTGATGCATCAGACGATCATCGGTGAAGAGGCCCTGTTGCAGTTGGCGAAGGTCGAGGAAGTCCCCGATGTGCTCGTCGGATGCACCGGTGGCGGTTCGAACTTCGGTGGTCTGTCGTTCCCGTTCCTGCGCGAAAAGCTCGCCGGCAACATGAACCCGACCATTCGCTGCGTCGAGCCGGCTGCGTGTCCGACGCTCACCAAGGGCGAGTACCGCTACGACTTCGGTGACTCGGCGGGCATGACGCCGTTGATGAAGATGCACACGCTCGGCCACAGCTTCGTTCCGGAGCCGATCCACGCCGGCGGGTTGCGCTATCACGGCATGGCGCCGCTCGTGTCACACCTGTATGAAGAGGGCCTCGTCGAGGCGATCGCGATCCCGCAGACCGAGTGCTTCGATGCCGCGATCAAGTTCGCCAAGATGGAAGGCATCGTGCCCGCTCCCGAGCCCACGCACGCCATCGCTGCAGCGATTCGTGAAGCGCTCGCGTGCAAGGAGAGCGGCGAGGAGAAGGTGATCCTCACCGCGCTGTGCGGCCACGGTCACCTCGACCTCACCAGCTACGACAAGTACCTCTCGGGTGAGATGGTCGACTACGACCTGCCCGACGCAGACATCGCCGAAGCGATGAAGACTGTTCCCGTCATGGGCTGAGCCGTTACGCCGGAGCGATCTCGAAGCTGATCAGATGCGACGAGCGCTGCGAGATGAGAAGGAGTCGCTCGGCGGTCCAGCTGATTTCGTTCCCGAACCCAAATCCCGAGATGGAGACCACGCCGTCGATCTCGAGATCGTCGAAGTCGCGAGAGGAGACGAGAGTTTCGACTTCGTCTTCGAGGGCGCGTCCGTCTTCGATGGGAAGCGCGATGACTTCGGGCATTCCGCCGGGCGCAGTGACGGCGAATGCGATCGAACTGCCGTCTGGTGAGAAACCTGCGCCGCTGACGAGGAAGCCGTCCTCGAGATCGGGTTCAACAATCCGGTCGCGGCCGCTCTCGAGGTCGATGAGCGAGTATCGAGCGTCGGGGTCCCCTCGATTGTTGGGCTCGGCGACGAGCACCATGTCCGTCGTGACGTCGGCGATCACCGCCTGCTCGAGATCGGTATCGACCTCGACGATCTCGTCGTTGGCGAAGTCGATCACGAAGATCGTCCGCCCGAATTCGTCCGGATCGAACGCCTCCACGATCCACCGTTCGTCGTCGATCTTGCGAGTCGAACCGGTCGGGAAAACGCCACGAGGAAGATCGAGGGAGCCCACCTGTTCGGCATCGTCGGCGTTTCGGCCGTCGTCGTCGAGGCGAAACAACTCGAAGTCGTCGTCGCGGCCTTGCTCGAAACGCGACCGGAAGAAGTGCACGGCACCGTCGGGACCAACAAAGGGAGTCAGATCGATCAGAGCGTCGTCATCGGTTTCGTCGAGCAACCTGCCGTCGACTCGGTCGTCGGTACGCACATCGAGGTCAAGTGTTGCCGTGTCGACCTCAACGATGTCGGTGTCGTCGAAGAATCGGGTGTAGCTCGCAGTGAAATAGAGCGTTGTCGCGTCGTCGGACCACGTGATGCTGAGTTCGTCGATCGACGTGTCGACCTCGGCGCACTCGGCGCTGCGTTCGTCGATGGCTTGCACGCAGATTTCGCCATTGCCGCCGAATGCCAGCAATGAGCCGTCGGGCGACACCGAGGCGGAGCGAAGGAACGTGTTGATTTCCCTGAACTGGCCCTCGCCGACCTCGATGTTGTCGAGCGACCAATTGGGGGCGTCGTCGGTCGAGCATGATGCGAGCACCACCGCAGTGGCGAGGACCAGCGCGTAGGAGAAGCGGTCGCGAGGTCGCGGGCTGCTGAGCATCGCATCAGGATGGCACCGTGGTGCGACCGGCACCATGGGGACAACTCTCCTTGCGGTCGGCGACGAATATTCGGCGGCACGCTCGATGCGAACGCGCGATCGTGGTGAATGACCGAATTGCGGATCGCCACGTTCAACCTGGAGAACTGGGACGAGACGGATCCCGGCGATCGGCCGTCGCTCGACGAGCGGATTGCGCTGACGCGTCCGCAGATCAAGCGACTCCGAGCCGGCATCGTGTGCTTCCAAGAAGTCAACGGGCAAGAGCGCGATGGCGAACCGCGAGGTCTCGCCGCGCTCGAGGCGTTGCTCGCCGACACGAACTTGGCCGATGCTGAATTGGTCAGCACGCGAACCCAAGCCGGTGAGGTGTACAACGAACGCAACCTGGTGGTTGCCTCGCTCTTTCCGATCGTCAGCTCGAGGCAGATCAGAAACGAGCTCGTGGCGCCGCCGCGATATCAGCGCCTCACTGCGGACCCGGCGGACGACGACGCGGTCGTCATTGGCGTGGAGCGGCCGATCCAGCACGTCGTGATCGACATCGGCGAAGACCAGATGCAGACCGAACTCCTGCACGTGATCAACGTGCATCTGAAGTCGAAGCTGCCCACCAACGTGCCCGGCCAGAAGGTCGACAACTTCACGTGGAAGACGGCGTCGGGTTGGGCGGAAGGGTTCTTTCTGTCGTCGCTCAAGCGGATGTCGCAGGCGCTGGAGGTGCGGTGGCTCGTCGATCAGATCCTCGACGACGACCCCGACGCGTGGATCGTCGTGGCCGGCGACTTCAATGCCGAGCCGTCGGAGGTGCCGGTCCTCGCGATTCGTGGTGATGTGGAGTCGACCGGCAACGGCGACCTCGCCGGGCGGGTTCTCATCCCGATCGAACAGACGATTCCCGAGCCGTCGCGGTTCACGCTGCTGTACCAGGGGCGAGGCGAGATGATCGACCACATGCTGGTCACGCGCGGAATGCTCGGTAGCTATCGCGGGTCAGAGATCCACAACGAGATCTTGCACGACGAGTCGCTCGCCTTCGCTGTTGACCGCAAGTTCCCCGAGTCGGACCATGCGCCCATGGTTGCCTCGTTCGTCATCTGACCCGAACGGCGTCGGCGTCAGAGGACGAGCTCGTACGCCGTGCCGTCGTCGCTGGACGGCGCAAATCCGACGCTGCGGAGATAGCGCTCGTGGTCCGCCGCCCCCGGGTCGGCAACCAAGCGACGAAGGCCGGCGTCGCGGAAGACGGAGGAACCATGGCCAAACAGCCACTTTCCGAGCCGGGAGTCGCGATGCTCGCGCAGTACGTAGTCGAGGTCGATCACGAGCGTTTCGCCCTGGCGACGCCCGATCAACACGCCGGCGGGCAAACCATCGCGCGTGAGGAGCAGGCTCATCACGCCGTCGGTGGGCGGCATGAAGAACCCGGGCTGAAACCTGCCGATGTCGTCGGCGTGGTACTCGATGAAGTCGACGAGGAAGGGGGAGTCGGGGCGGATGTGCGACACCCCGAGGTCGCCGCGATCCGACGGCCGGACGAGGAATTCGCGTCGGAGGAACCACAAGTTGATCGCCGCGATGGACGTGTTGGTGATGATGATGGGCACCGAGCCGATCATCCATCCGTACGCGAGGAAGGTCACCGATCCGCACAGCGAGATGATCCGCAGTCGGACGATCGATCGCATGGTGAGCGCGAGGACGACGAGCGCCGACGCGACGTACCCGATGATCTCGGTGCTGATCGCCGCGATCACGTCGCCGGCTCCACCCGCAATCGATCGGCCTTCGACTCGGCTGCCTGGCGGCGGACGATCATTGTCAGCGCGCCGATCACCACCGCCATCGCGATGGCTTGGCGAACCACGAGTGATTCATCGAGGAAGGCCCAGGCGATGAGCGCGGAGAACACCGGGATCAGCAGCGTGAAGGTGGAACCGACCCAGAGCGGGATCCGTACCAGCGACCAGTTCATGAGCACGTGTCCGATGATGCCCGACCCGACCGCCATGGCGACGAGGAGCGCCCAGTTCTTGGCGGACGGCAGCGACATGTCTTGGCCGAATGCGAACCCGAGCGGTGTGACGATGATGGCGGTCCACAGCGCGGTGCCGGCGGTGAACTCGGTGGGGGTGACCGCGCCTTTCGATCGTTTCGACGCGATGAAGTAGGCACTCCAGGAGAACATGGCGCCGAGGGCGAGGAGGTCGCCCTTGATGTTGCTGACGTCGTTGGTCGACGTGGTGGTGACGACGATGATCACACCAGCGAGGGCGACGAGCGACCACAACGCGTCGCGTGCTCGGATCTTCTCGCCGAAGAACCTCGCGGCGATGACACCGACGAGGATCGGTTGGAGCGAGCCGATGATCGTGGCGTTGACGATGCTCGTCTCCTTCACCGCGGAGAAGAAGAGGGCGATGTCGGCGCCGAGTGCGATGCCGCCGAACGCGGTCGATCTGACGCTGTGCCACGTGAACGCGGCGCCGCGGAGACGCATCCAGACGATGAGCGCGAGGCTGAACATCCAGAAGCGGTAGGTGCCGATGGCGAGCCCGCCCATCTCGATGCCCTTGGCGAGCACCGTGCCCGTCGACCACGCACACACGGCAATGGCGGCGCCGACGAGCCCGGCGGACGTGTCACGCGCATCAGCGGTCGTCGCGGTTGCCGTTGTCGTCACCGGCGCAACCTACTGCTGATCACCCACGAATCGGGTACGGCACACGCGCCGCGATCGGCGCGCGCGACGTCAGATCGTGATCAAGAGCGATGGCGTCTTGAAGCTCTGGTTGTTGAACGGATCGACCGCTCGCACCTGGTAGTAGTTCGCACCGGGCGACGGCGTGGTCACGAGGCTTGCGGTCGTCACGAAGTCGATCACCTGGTTGTTGCGGAACACGATGTAGATCGGCACGCCGCTCGCGTCGAACGATGGGTCCCAGGTCAGTGTCACGTCGCCGCCGGCTCCGACGGTGCCGGCGAGGTTGAGCGGCGTGGTCGGTGCGACGGTGTCGGGGCCGATGACGTCGAAGACGAGTGACGGCGTGCGGAAGCTGATGTTGCCGGCCGCGTCTCGAGCTTCGACCTGGAAGTAGTTGATGCCGACGGGTGGCGAGACCACGACCGCTGTCGGTCCCGTGACCACGTCGATCTGCACACCGTTGCGGAACACGATGTAGTCGACCACGCCGGTGGCATCGAACGACGGATCCCATGTGAGGGTGACGTCGTCGTCGACTTGGGTTCCAGCCAGGTTGAGTGGCGAGGTGGGTGCCACCGTGTCAGGTCCGGTCACCTCGAAGACCAATGGAGGAGTGCGGAAGCTGATGTTGCCGGCCGCGTCTCGAGCTTCGACCTGGAAGTAGTTGATGCCGACGGGTGGCGAGACCACGACCGCTGTCGGTCCCGTGACCACGTTGGTCTCGCTGCCGTTACGCAGGACGCGGTAGCTGGCGACGCCGGTGTCGTCGGTGGATGGGGTCCAGGTGAGGGTGACGTTGCCGCCTGCGCCGAGGGTGCCGGCGAGGTTCGTCGGCGTCGATGGCCTGGTGGTGTCGGGTGCCTCGATCGTGACCAGCGCCGACGGTGTGCGCAAGCTCGTGTTGCCTGCGGCGTCGCGTGCTTGCACCTGGAAGTAGCTGTCGCCGGGCGGAGGTGCCGGGATGGTTGCTGCGGTGACGGTGACCACGTCGACCTGGGCGCCGTTGCGAAGCACCAAATAGTCGACAACGCCGACAGCGTCGGTCGAGGCGTCCCAATTCAGGGTGACGCTGCCGTTTGTTTGCAGCGTGGCGGTGAGATTCTGCGGCGTCGTCGGGTTGGTCGTGTCGTTGTCGGCGGCGGTGAAGACCGGTGTCGTTGCGGAGCGGTTGCCGGTGAAGTCGGTGGCTCGTACGAAGTAGCGGTCGTCGGCGGTGCCGTCGGGGTCGCGGAAGGTCTGCAGCGAGATGTACGACGCAAGGACCTCGTCATTCTTCAGCACCTCGTACCGGACCTCGCCACCGCGGTCGTCTTCGCTGCCGGTCCAGGCGAGGTTCACGCCGTTGGAGACGGCGGTGGCGGTTGCTGCGGTCGGTGTGGGCGGTGGCGTGGTGTCGGCCGCACAGAACTTGGCGAACCCGCCGACGTAGCGCGGCACGCTGCCGTCGTAGCTGCCCTGATCGAAGTCGCCGCCGGACCACAGGCAATCGGTGGAGTCGGCGAACAGTTCCCAGCTTCCTTCGCCATTGTCGGCGCGGATCTGTGGGTACCACGTGAGGTTGTCGTGGCTGCCACCGATGGTCCCATCCCAGGCGCTCATCCAGCGGGCGGGCGTGCGTGACGTCCAGCCTTCGAGGTCGACGGCGTCGGTCGTGTCGGCGTACTGGTAGGTCTCGTAGTTGGCATGGCTGCCCTGGTAGATGATGCCGTTCATCTCGACGAGGGCTTGGCCGTCGCCCCACGGATCGCTGACGAACCCGCGCAACAACCCGTAGTCACTCTTGCGATACACCTGCGTGAGGTGTTGGGCGCCCGTCATCCAGATCTCGTCGCCGAGAGAGAGGATCGCCTGCTGGTACGAGTTGAGCGTGTTCTCCGTGAACGTGCGGACGTGGGGCAGAAGGCCGGGCACGAGGTTGCCGTTCGCTGGTTGCACCGCACCCATACCGATCGACCACACGTCGTTGATGTAGAAGAAGTTGCCAACGATGTAGACGCGGTCGTCGGTGGCGTCGATGTCGAACACGATGCCGTCGACGTTGGGAAGGAACGCGCCGTCCGCGTTGGCGGTGTCGAGGCGCACGCGGGCGATTCGTCCGGCGTTCTTGGTGTTGCCATCGGGGCCGGTCACGCGCGTGAAGTTGCCACCGAAGTAGATGAGGTTGTCCTGGATGTCGAGGGTGCGAACGAGTGCCCGGTCGCTGCTGCCCGTGAGGCCGATGCCGACGCGCCAGTTCGGGTCGACATCGCCCGTGATCGGGTCGAGCATCGCAAGGGCGGCGGTGTCGGCGTCGCCGTTGACGTTGCTGAACTGGCCGGCGACGAGCAGCTTGCCGTCGTCGGTTGCCTTGAGGTCCCAGACGTTGCCGTTCAGGGTCGGTCGGAACGAGCTGATCCAGTCGCCGGTGTTGCGGTCGAAGGCGGCGAGGTAGCGCTGCGTGACCCGTGCTCCGGTGGTGCCATTCTCGACCTGGGTGAACTTGCCACCGACGTACATGGTGTCGCCGATTTCAGCGAAGGAGGTGACGCGGATGTTGGTGTTGGGGAACGAGTCGTTGTTCTCGTTGATGCCGGTGACTCCGTACAGCAACGGCTCGGTGCGCTCCGAGACGAGTGGGTCCGCAACGACGGGAATCGCCGGAAGGCCGTCGTCGGGAATCGGGTCCGCGGCGCCCGCGAAATTCGATGGGGTGAGCACCAGGGATGCCGCTGCAATCGCGACCGCTCCGAGTCGTGCTGTACCTCTACGGGTGGTTTTCATCGTGTCCGTTTCTGGGGAGGCCTGCGGGCGAGAAGCGCCCGGGCGTCACACTGGTTGCCGAAATATTAGTCGCTCGCGGCAGTCCGGTCGTGCTCGTCTTGCGGACTTCACCAAGAGTGGTGACGCACAGCGTCGCGTCGAACGCGGCGGGGCGCATTCGGACACTCGCGGGCCCGATTTTGGTGAGGGGCGTCCTAGGTTGGCGGCGTGATCGAGCCGGGGACCACATCACGACGTCGCAGTGTCGCAGGTGTTGCGATCGCGTTGGCTGTCAGCTTTGCGGCCTGCAGCGGGAGCGACGACGCCGGCTCGGAGGCGACGGCAGGATCTGGAGTCGAGGCAACGGTGGCGGCCGATGGCGACGACACCTTTGCCGCGGTCGGATCCGACCCCACGGTGCCCGGTACCGACACGCTCGATCCATCTGCGACCGCGGTTCCTACCGGGGATGGATCGGCACCTGCGCCGACCACCGACCCACCGCGCGAAGACGTTCCCGACGGAGCGCCCGTCGGAACGTCGACCACGGCGGCGCCGGTGCCGCTGCCCGACCCTGCCGCGATCGAGCGCGTCGTGTCGTTGTCGCCGAGCCACACTGAAACTCTGTTCGCGCTCGGTGCGGGCGACGTGGTCGTGGCGGTCGACAGTCGATCTGACTTTCCCGACGAGGCGCGTGCGCTGGGCGACGGCAACCTCGACGTGAGCTCGGCCACGCTCGACGCGGTGCGTTCCTACGCTCCCGACCTGGTGATCATCGGCAACGACCCGACTGGCATGGCGAGCCGGTTGGCAGCGGTCGACATCGCGACGTACGTCGGCGCGCAGCCCGACTCGCTCGCCGAGGTGT
>CALICC010000108.1 GCA_938049325.1 uncultured Ilumatobacter sp.
CGGATAGCCGGAGTCGACATCGGCGAGCGCACCGAACGCCGTGACCGTTTGCAGCCCCCGAGTCGCGTTGATCGGGTGCCCGTTGACGAACTTGAAACCGTACGTTTCGCCGTCGCTCGTCGGCATCAACTCGATCACGCCGTGCTCGGAGTGGCTGGGGACGCGGGGGACCTTGTCGAAGACCGGCCACCGTCGGAAGTCGGCTTCCAATGCGCGGGTCAGATCGACCAGAAGTGACTCGACACCGGTGTCGGCAGCCCAGCGGGCGAGGTTGTGGACATCGACGAATTTCACCATGGGGGCTCCCTGCAATGGATGGCGTGCTTTCACCGTAGAGCTGGACGACGTGCGCTCTCAATGGGAGTTTCGACTGAAAAGTGAACGATCTCTATACGTGTCGTCTCGTTCGATTGTACGTTTTGTGCATGTCGGAACCAGATGAGATCGATCGTCGATTGATTGCGCTGCTACGAACCGATGGGCGCGCCCCGGTCACCACATTGGCTCGACAGCTCGGTCTCTCCAGAGCGACGGTCAACAGTCGACTCGAGCGGCTCACCGAATCCGGCACGGTGCTCGGCTTCACCGTGCAGGTGCGCGATGACCATGGCGACGACGACGTCAGGGCGATCAGCCTGATCGAGGTGGAGGGGCGCGCCACCAACGATGTGATCAAGATGTTGCGCGGCTTCCCGGAAATTCAGTCGCTGCACACGACCAATGGTGGCTGGGATCTCATCGCCGAGATTCGCACGGATTCACTCCTCGAATTCGATCGAGTGCTGATCCGCATCCGTTCGGTCGAGGGTGTGATCAACAGCGAGTCGAGCTTGCTGTTGAACTCGGTTCTCCGTATGTGAAGTCAGCCCGGACAACCACGGATTGGAGCGGCTCAGACCAGTCGGCCGTGACGGTGCATCGTCCGGCTGATCGCCTGTTCGCGCACCCACCGCTGAAGTTCGATCATCGGATCGGAGACCGGAACCGATGCGTCGATCGCGAGACCGCCCGCATGAAGCAGGCGCCGCGCGTCATCGGTCAGGTCGGTGAGGAGTCGAACTCGGGCGCCACCGCGGGCGGCCGCGTCGGACGCGAAGCGTTCGTCCGACTCGGTCGTGGTCGCCGACTCGACGAGCTCCACACCAGTGACCGAAGCCGCGGCACGCACGATCGCGAGTGCCGTGGATCGTGAACCGTCGTGGCGCACGAAGACTCGGTCGACGCCGAAGTAGCGCAGTGTGTTCTCCTCGCAGAGCAAGCCGGTTGCGTCGTGGTGCACTTGGTAGTGCTCCAACCACGTCGACCGGAATGATTCCTCGATCGTGCTGGTGTCGATGTCGTCGCGGTCGGCAATCGTGGCGAACTGGGCGACGTAGCCCGGGCCGCCGGCCTTGGCCCCACCGCCGACCGACGACTTCTTCCAGCCACCGAACGGCTGGCGTTCCACGATCGCACCGGTGATGTGGCGGTTGACGTAGGCATTGCCGATCTCCACCCGGTCGAGCCAGCGCTCGACCTCGGCGTTGTCGAGCGTGTGGATGCCGCCGGTCAACGCGAAGTCGCTGCAGTTCTGAATGTCGATCGCGTGGTCGAGGTCGTCGGCCCGGACCAGTCCGAGCACGGGACCGAAGCACTCGGTGCGGTGGAACCACGACTCGGGCGCCACACCGAGGCGAACGCCGGGCGACCAGGTCGCGCCGGTTGGATCGGACTCGAGTCGTACGGGAGTAACCAGCCACGATTCGTTGTCGTCGAGCTGGGTGAGCGCGCGGAGCAACGTGTTCTCCGGTGGCGCGATCAGTGGGCCCATCATGGTGGGGAGATCGGTCGCCGGTCCGACGCGCAGGCTCGTGACAGCGTCGCGCAGCCGCCGCTGGAACGTGGGATCGTCGTAGACGTCGGCGACGACGATCCCGAGGCTGGCGGCGGAACACTTCTGGCCTGCGTGCCCGAAGGCGGACTGCACGAGGTCGGCGATGGCCAGGTCGAGGTCGGCCGATGGCGTGATCACCAGCGCGTCCTTGCCACTCGTTTCCGCGAGGACTCGCAGGTCTGGCCGCCAGTCCAGGAACATCTGCGCCGTGTCGTATGCGCCGGTCAGCACGACGGTGTCCGCGTTGGGGTGGGTCACCAGGTGGCGCCCAACCGGGCCGTCGTCGCACACGACCAACTGGAGCACGTCTCGCGGTACACCTGCGCGCCAGAACTGATCGGCAAGACGAGCGCCGATCTCCGTGGCCTCGGGTGCTGGCTTGAGGATCACGCTGTTGCCCGCGGCAAGCGATGCGGCGACGCCACCGGTGGGAATCGCGTAGGGGAAGTTCCACGGTCCGACGACCACGACGACACCTCGTCCCGTGACGCTCAGCCCCGAGGCCGCGGCACGGTCGAGTAGCTCGCTTCCTGTCGTCGCGTAGTAGCGGCAGAAGTCGATGGCTTCGGTCACCTCGGGATCGCCTTCGTGTGGTGTCTTGGTGACGGTGTGCGCCATGAGCCCGATGGTTTCGGCTCGTTCTGCACTCATCAGTGCCGCAGCGTCGAGCAGCCATTTCTGGCGCGTGGCGCGAGAGTGCGTGGTTTCGTCGAACGCCACCTGGGCGACGGTCATCGTTGTTTCGACACCGTCGAGGTCCATCGGTGCCACCACGAGCTCGGGCGGTGATCCGACGGCGCGAACAACGGCATCGCGAACGGCTGCGTCGGTCATGTCGCTGTCGGGTTCGGCGATGAACGTCGACGGGTTGGTCGGCACCACGTGCGGTGTTCGCAGCCGCTCGCGGCTCACCGCGTGGCGCGCGTCGACCGCCACGCGAAACATCGTGGCCTGGCGTTCGAACTCTGCGGAATCGGGTGTGAGTGTGAAGAGCGAGCGCAAGAAGTTGTCGGCCTGCGTGTTCTCATCGAGGCGCCGCGACAGGTACGCGAGGCTCGCGTCGAAGTCGTCGTCGGCAACGACGGGTGCGTACATCAGCAGTCCGCCGGCCGCCTTGTTGAGGGCTCGAGCCTGCGCCGGCGCCATTCCCTCCAGCATCTCGAATTCGATCCGCGAGAGAGCGCCCATCGAGGAGCCGACGCTGAGCGCCCACGCGATGTCGAACAAGTTGTGCGACGCAAGACCGATCCGCAACGCCCCCGACCATCCGTTGCTCAACGCTGCGTCGAGGAGCGCCTTGTAGCTCGCATCGACGTCGGCCTTGGTTGCATATGGCGCCGCAGTCCATCCGTGCAGTTCGGCTTCGACCGACTCCATGGCCAAGTTCGCTCCCTTGACCAATCGGACTTTCACTGTGCCGCCCGATTTTTCGAACCTGGTCTGGGCCCACTCGCCGAGACGGTCGAGCGCCTCGTGCGAATCGGGGAGGTATGCCTGCAGCACGATGCCCGCATCGATGCCACCGAACTCGGGTTCGTCGAGGACGCGCATGAACGACTGCAGTGTCAGCTCGAGGTCGCGGTACTCCTCCATATCGAGGTTGACGAACGTGCGCGGGGTTGCCGCTTCCGCTCGTCGATAGAGCACTCGAAGCCGCGCCGCGATCCGGTCGATCGAGTGGTCGAACGCGAGCACGTCGAGGTTGGCGACGATCGACGACACCTTCACCGAGACGTAGTCCACGTCCGAACGGTCGATGCGCTCGCAGACCGTTGCCATGCGTTCGTCGGCTTCGGCATCGGAGAGAATCGCCTCGCCCAGCGGGTTCACGTTGATCCGCACGTCGTCGTTCGTGCGCCGTTCGATGTG
>CALICC010000109.1 GCA_938049325.1 uncultured Ilumatobacter sp.
CCCCCATCAATCGCGTGCGCGGTTGGAGCAGCGGAACGTGCATGGCTCGCAACCCTAGAGGCCGATCCATGAAGCCACGGTGAAGCCGTGACTGCCTCCAACTCGGAGCGCCGCGCCGGCCCCGAAAACGACCGAAGCCGCTGCGGCCCAGTAAAGGCAGCAGCGGCTCGATCAGCGACGGGGTGTTCAGCTGGGCGGGTAGACGCCCATGCCCTTCGCCTTTTCGGTCTGCCAGAAGATGTCGGCGATCTCGTCGATGTAGGTCACGAGCTGCTCACCTACGGCCGGGTCCATCGACTTCTTGGCTTCACCGGCCTGATGGACGGCCTTCCAGAACAACTCGTGCAGCTGCGGGAATTCTTCGAAGTGCGGCGGCGCGAAGAAGTCGGCCCAGAGCACCATGAGGTGATGCTTGGTTTCTTCGGCGCGCTCTTCCTTGATGGAGATGCAGCGGGCACGAAAGACCTCGTCGTCGGACTCGGCGTACTTCTTCGCGGTCTTGACGACCGACAGTGCCTCGATCTTGGCCTGCGCCGGGTCGTAGACCCCGCAGTAGAGATCGCAGTGTGCGTGAGCAACGGTGGCAGTGGTGAACAACTTGGCGAACATCTGATCTCCTTGGATTGCGAACGGGACGCTGTGGCGTTCCCCTGACTGTTGTAGCGAACCTACACTCCCAGCGTGTCGGATCGCCCACCTCGTCGCTGGGTTCGTCGCCATTTTCGGCGGTTCGTGGTGGCGGACCGCTCGATGGAACCGACCTTGAGCGCCGGGCAGGGACTCGTCGCAGTGCGGAGCTCGCGCGCTCGAGTTGGTCAGCTCCGCTGCGTCGAGCATCCCGATCGCGAAGGCTTCTGGCTGGTCAAACGCGTGGCGGACCTACCGTCGCCTGGCTGTATGTGGGTGAGTTCCGACAACGCGGGTGTTGCCACGGTCGACTCCGAGCAACTCGGCCTACTCCCGGTCGAAGGAAGCTGGCGCGTCCTCGTCCGCATCCCGCTCCGACTGATGTAGCCGTCGCTGACGCTTCGCCGACTGTTTCGCGAACCGTTCGCGGACCTGGCGGACGAGATTCGCAACCTCGTGACAAGCTGGTGGACATGGATCGACGCCGACTCATCGCTGCACTTTCGATCGGCCTCGTCGGTGCGGTGGTCATCGGCCTCTTCGCAACGGCGAACAACGACGACGCTGAAGGCGCCGAGCGCCTCCCCGACGCTGCTGGCGCACCTGCGGCGTCAGCAGGCACATCGTCAGACGCAACGTCAGACGCGGCGTCGCCCGACTCACAATCGGACACTGCCGGGTCCCAGCCGGCAACAACACAAGCGCCTCCGCCGACGATCGACGAGAACGTGCCCGATCTCCCCAATCGGGGACCGCATCCCGAGTTTCTCGAGGTGCAAGAGTGGATCCAGACCGACGCCACGTCGTTCGATGACTTCGACGGCAAGGTCATCGCCGTCCAGTTCTGGACGTTCGGATGCCACAACTGCCAGGCCACGTGGCCGCACATGCGCGACCTCTATGAGAAGTACGGCGGCGACGATTTCGAGATCGTCGGCGTGCATGCTCCTGAGTTCGATTTCGAGCGCGACGTCGACGCCGTCGCCGCGGCTGCTGCCGACAACGACCTCACGTGGCCGATTGCCATCGACAACGAGAAGCTCAACTTCCGGTCGTGGCAGGAACGTCGCTTCTGGCCACGGATCTTCTTGATCGACCAAGACGGCAACGTGCGCTATGACCACATCGGCGAGGGCGCCTACGACGACATCGACGCCGCGGTCGGCGCACTGATTGCCGAGGGCCAGAGCTGACGGGCGTGCACCGCCGATGATCGACGCGTTCGTCGAGGGCGTCCGATCGCTCAGCCAGGTGTGCCACTTGGTGATTGTCGTTCCCGTCGCGCTGACGATTCTTGCAGCGCGCGGCCGCTGGCAAGGCGCCGTCGGAGCGATCGCTGGCGTGGTTGTCGGCGGCTGGATCTTTGCCGCAGGCTGGGTCGACGTGACCGATGCGCGCCTGCGTGTCTCGGCAGTGGCGGTCGCCGCTGTCGTTGCTGCACTGTGGTTCGCCACGAGCGAGCGCCCGAACGTGCCGGAACGACTTCGTTCTCCGTGGGCAATCGCGGCCGCCTCGGCCGGCGTCGCTCTGATCGTCACTCATTGGTGGCGACCGTGCGTCGGCGTCGAACTCGGTCAGATTCTCACCAACACCCCGAGCGAACCTTTCCGGCAGTTGCCCGCCGCCGCCGGATTCATGCTCGGCGTCGCGATTCCCGTGGTGCTGCTGTCGCTCGCGTTCGTCGCGGTTCGCCCGACGCCCGGCGCACTCACCAAGGTCAGCCTGGGCGGAACGATCGTCTTCGTGTTGCTGGCGGCCTCGGTCGTGGCCGGGCAACATGGCGAAATCGTGTCCCGTCTCTTCCAGTGGAGCCAGTAGCTACCCTGCACGACATGCAGATCGTCTCCGCATTGTTCGTCGAAAACTTCGAGATGCGTCAGGCTCCTGGCCCGTCGACGCGGATCGACATGACCGGCGTCATGTTTTCCCAGGCGGCGCCCTCGCCAGTGCCCTTGACCCTCGACCCGCACCTCGTTGCGTTGATCTTCTGTCCGGAAGGTGAATCCGGAAGCGGTGTGTTCGAAGTCGTGTTCCGACGTGGCGTCGACGAAGACAGCGAACAAGTCGCGCGCAACGTGAGCCCGTTCACGGTCGAGCCCGGCAAGTTCACCTACCGCCTCGTCAAAGGGGAACTCGACTTCGAGGAGTACGGCCAGATCTTCGCCCACTGTCGCGTTGACAAAGAGCCCTGGCACCTCGTCCCCTTCACCCTCCTCCCACCCGTCGACTGACCGAATCGATCGCTGGGTCCTTTCCGTCCCGGCACCACCGCTACGCAGTCTGGGTCCTTTTGGTCCTGGCACCATCGCTACGCAGGCACCACCGTGACCCAATGGATGTCGGTACGGTTGGAGCGTGCCGAGAGTTGAAGCCACGCACACGGTTTCCGTGTCGAAATCTGTTGCGTTTGCTGTGTCGCAGACCCACGGGCCCACCCGACTGCTCTGGGACCCATTCATCCATCGGCAGCACCTGATCGACGCAGACGCACCGGCGAAGGGTGTGCGCACCCAGACCGTGTCGCGCCACCGCCTCAAGATGGTGTCGGAGTACGTCTCGTACCGAGCGCCCGACCAGGTCGGCATGAAGATGGTCGAAGGCCCTTGGTTCTTCAAGAGTTTTGCCGGCGGTTGGGCCTTTCACGAGGGCGCGACACCCGACGAAACGCTGGCGACGTGGCGCTACACGTTCAGCATTCGCCCGAAGTGGATTGCACCGATCGCGGACCGAATCGGCGTCCGGCTTCTGCAGCGCGACATCGACGCGCGGATCGCCGCCTGGGCGCGAGCCTGTGAGAATCCCGAGGTGTTGCGCGCCATTTCCATTCACGAATAGGCACACGAATAGGCAGTCGTCCGGCGCTCGGTCCACTACCGTCACGGCCGTGCATTTGACCGCCGAACAGGATTCCAACGCCGTCGCAATCATCCGCGGGATGTCGATGGACGGACCACTTGCCGCGAACAGCGGCCACCAGGGAACGGGCATGGCGCTCGCGCCGCTAGCACACGTGCTGTACAGCCGCGTGATGAACCACGATCCGGCAAACCCGCAGTGGCCCAATCGTGACCGGTTCGTCCTGTCGAACGGCCACGTGTCGATCATGCAGTACGCCATGCTGTTCCTGTCCGGCTACGGCCTGACCCTCGACGATCTCAAGAACTTCCGTCAGTGGGAGTCGGCAACGCCAGGACACCCCGAAGTCGGCCACACCGCTGGTGTCGAGGTGACGACGGGGCCCCTCGGTCAAGGTTTCGCCAACGCGGTGGGCATGGCCATTGCCGAGGCCAATCAACGTGCCCGCTTCGGCGCCGACGTCGTCGATCACTACACGTACGTGATCGCAGGTGACGGCTGCCTGATGGAGGGCATCAGCCACGAGGCAGCCGACATGGCCGGACACCTCGGCCTCGGCCACCTGATCTGCATCTTCGATGACAACAAGATCACGATCGACGGCGACACCGACCTCACGACCAGCGTCGACATGGCGGCTCGCTTCCGGTCGTACGGCTGGGACGTCGTCGATCTTGGCGACATCGCCAACGACCTCGACGGAATCCAGGCAGCGATCGACGCAGCGAAGCAGACCGACAAGCCGTCGTTCTTGATGCTGCGCACGCACGTCGGCCACCCGTCGCCGAAGTGGGAGGACGACCACAGCGCGCACGGCAACCCGTTCACTGCGGAGGACGTCACGGCCACCAAACAGGTCATGGGCATTCCCGACGAGCCGTTCTGGGCTCCCGACGACGTCGTCGCTGCCTACCGCGCCGCCGTCGCCGAACGTGCCGCAGCGGCGACGAGTGAGTGGACCGCACCCGACTCCCCCGAGTGGGTCGCCGCGCAGACCGGCACCGGCTTGGACGGCTGGGACACCGACCTGCCGAGCTACGACCAGGGCGAATCTCTCGCCACACGCAAAGCGATTCAGAAAGCACTCGACGCCACGTTCGAGAACCTGCCCGGCCTCATGAGCGGCTCGGCTGACCTCAAGGGCAGCAACGGCGTCGCGCTCGGCGCATCGCATCCGTTCTCGACCGACGCCCCAGACGGCCAGTACATCCACTACGGCATCCGAGAGCACGCCATGGGCGCAATCGCCGTCGGCATGGCGTTGCACGGCGGTGCGCTCCCGGTCACGGCCACCTTCTTCGTCTTCGCCGACTACATGCGTCCGCCGATCCGCCTCGCTGCGCTGTCCGGCGCGAAGGTCTGCTTCGTGTTCACCCACGACTCCGTCGGTGTGGGCGAGGACGGACCAACACACCAGCCGATCGAACAGCTCGCGAGTCTGCGCGTCATCCCGAACCTCCACGTGATTCGACCGGCCGACGGCAACGAGACCATTCAGGCGTGGGCCGACATCGTGCGCCACGACGGCCCGTCCGCGTTGATCCTCAGCCGTCAGAACATTCCGGTCACCACCGATGGCTCGGCCGTCGCTCGTGGTGCTGGCATCGTGTGCGCTGCGGCGTCCACACCGCAGGTCGTACTGGTCGCCACCGGCAGCGAAGTCGCCGTGTGCGCAGAGGCAGCCGACACGCTCGCAGAGAAGGGCATTGCCTGCCAGGTCGTCTCGATGCCGAGCATCGACCGCTTCCAAAGCCAAGACGCCGCGTTCCGCGCCGAGATTTTCCCAGCGGGTGTTCCCGTGTTGTCGGTCGAAGCCGGCGTCACCTTCGGCTGGGCCGCCTATGCCGACGACTCGATCGGTATCGATCGTTTCGGTGCCAGCGCCCCCGGCGGACTTGTCCTCGACAAACTCGGAATCAACCCCACCAACGTCGTCGAGCGCGCCATCGCGCTCGTCAAGTAACGGAGCACGTCATGACCAACCGACTGAACGACCTCTACGAGCAGCAAGGTCAAAGCGCCTGGCTCGACAACCTGCGACGCGACTACATCACGTCGGGCAAGCTTGTCGAGATCCGCGATGGCGGTGCGCGAGGTCTCACCTCGAACCCGTCGATCTTCCAGAAGGCGATTCAAGGCTCGGCCGACTACGACGAGCAGTTCAACGAGCTGATCGCCGACAACTCGGGTGCTGCAGGCGAGGTCATCGAGGACTACTGGTCGCTCGTCATCCGCGACATTCACGGCGCATGCGATGTCTTTTCGAAGGTCTACGACCAGTCGAACGGCGTCGACGGCTACGTCAGCGTCGAAGTCGCACCGAACCTCGCCCACGACGGCCCGGGCACCGAGTCGGCCGCACGTGAGCTACACGAGCGCATCAATCGTCGCAACTTGATGGTCAAGATCCCGGGAACGGAAGAAGGCATTGCACCCATCCAGCAGATGATCGCCGAGGGACGCAGCATCAACGTCACGCTGATCTTCTCACTCCCCCGCTACGCCAAGGTGATCGAGGCGTACATCGCCGGCCTCGAGGAACTCGCGAAGAACCCCGACGCGGATCTGTCACAGGTCGGCAGCGTCGCCAGCTTCTTCATCAGCCGCGTCGACGTCGAAGTCGACAAGCGACTCGAAACACTGGGTACCGACGATGCGCTCGCGTTGCGCGGCAAGGCAGCCGTCGCCCAAGGCCAGTTGGCCTACAAACTCTTCCTCGAGCAGTTCTCGGGTGATCGGTGGGCCAAGCTCGCCGCCCGTGGCGCCCGAGTACAGCGCCCGCTATGGGCGTCGACCGGAGCCAAGAATCCGGAGTATTCCGACGTGCTTTACGTCGACGAGCTGATCGGACCCGACACGGTCAACACGCTGCCCGATGCCACGCTCGACGCATTCGTCGACCATGGCACCGTTGCCCGCACGGTCGATGCGGATCTCGATGGGGCCGAAGCGATCTGGGCGCAGCTCGCCGCTGTCGGCATCGACATGGATGACGTGGCTGCACAGCTCGAACGCGAGGGTGTGGCGAGCTTCGCCAAGGCGTTCGATGAACTCATCGCCGCCCTCGAAGAAAAGGCCGCCTCACTCAAGAGCTGAAATCAGAAGCTGAGTGGCGATGGGATGCGGAGCTGGTTCGCCGCGTCGGCATTCCAGTCAGCGATTCGTTGCGCGACGTCGATGACCCCGCCGTAACCGAAATCGTGTAGTCGGTCGAGATCGAACGCGGTTGGTTGCATCGGCGCGGCGTACACAGCCGCAATTGCCAACTTCGGCCCGCGATGACGAATCATCAGTTCCGGGTGTGTCCCGTAGACCCGTGGTGCGAGAAAGCCAGGTGGCTTGGCACGGTGGAGATGCAACCGGATACACATGTCGGCACCGGCCACGCCGATCGCTGCGGCGGCGCCGAACTGAGCTGCCTCGCATTCGAGCACCGCGCCGTACCGCCTCTTCCAAGATGGCCCGCGCCGTTCGAGCCAGCGACGCGCCGCTTCGATCGTCGCGACGTGGACCACTGACTCCGTGTCGGTCCAATCGTCGTCCTGGCCGATCGAGACCAGGGCGGAATCGCTGGCTTCACGCAACGTCCGCACGAAACACTTCCCAGCGCTCGATCAGCACCGGCGCCGGCCGGGAAGGAAACTCTCGTCGTCGGGCATCGGAAACTCTTCTGCCCACGTGGCCAATGACACGAACACGGGGCGCAACCCGATTCCTTTCCGGCTCGCGGTGTAGCGGACGACGCCCCCGACTTCGCTTCGACACACGACTCCCTCGGTCTCGAGCTCGGTGAGCCGGGCGTCGAGGAGCCGGTCGGAGAGCCCGGGGATCTCGGAGCGGATCTCACCGAAACGCAGCGACCGGTCACCGATCACGCGCAGAATCGATCCCGTCCAGCGTCGTCCGACGAGTTCGAGCGCGTGCTGGAAGTGCGGGCAGTAGGCGCTGTCATCGTGCGCAGCGCTGGAATCCGAGGCCGCCATGCCGGTCAACAGTATTGGTTCGCGCGTTTCCGCGTCCATGGTTCCGTCCTCCGGGTGTCAGGCGACAGCGAGCGCACCGATCTGGGCTTGGGCTGCGTGCAGCTTCGACGGATCGGTTCGGAGACCGCCGGCGTCGACCAGCGTCACGTCGGTGATCCCGATGAAGTTCAAGAACAGCGCGATGTGAGGGGACGCAAAGTCGGCTGCGTCGCCCAAGGGCACACCGCCTGAAGCGACGACCACGTACGCCTTCTTGTCCTTGAGCAAGCCGTTCGGCCCGGTCTTGGTGTACTCGAACGTGGTGCCGGCGCGAGCGACGAGGTCCATCCAGGCTTTCACCGATGAGGGCACCCCGAAGTTGTAGATAGGTGCCGCGATCACGATCACGTCGGCGGCAACGAGGTCGGATATGAGTTCGTCGGCGAGCGCAGCCAACGCTGCCTGTTCGCCGGTGCGGTCACCAACGGGTGTGTTGTTGGCGGCGAATCGGTCTGCCGTGAGCACCGGAAGATCGGTGAGGTCGCGAACCCGAACGGTTGCATCGGGATGTGCTTCGGCCAGCTTGGTGACGAGCAGGTCGTTGAGGCCGGTCGTCACGGATGCAGCGCCGCTTGCGGATGACTCGAGTCGAAGAATGGTGGTCATGATGGTCCTTTGAACAAGAAGGGAACTCGCTTACGAATTGTAAGCTATCTCACCATCGAGTCAAAAGCTCACCAAAGGTAAGTGAACGACGTCACGCGACGCGCTGCGCTGCCGCCACGTTCTTCACTCGACGTCGAGTGCGATGCGGTGGTAGCCCTGTGCGCCATCAGGAGCAACAGCTTTCGGCTCTTCGACCTGCGGGACCCCTTCGCCGTCGATCGCGCGAACCTCGACGATGTGGCGGCCGGGCTCGACCCCCGCTGTGTCCCAGCGGTACACCCATTGAACCCACGTGTCGTTGGAGGGAACGCCGCCGAGCTCCGCCTCGAGCCAGTCGCCAGCACCGTCGATCCGCACCTGCACGCTCGAGACACCCCGATGCACTGCCCAGGCAACCCCACCGATCGGCACCTCACCGCTCCGGTTGGCACCACTGCGCGGCGTGTCGATGCGAGCCATTGTCTTGACCGGTCCGAGCTTCGACCAACCGCGCGGCACCCAGTAGGCGTCGAAGTCTTCCCACCGGGTCAGACGGATGTCGGTCACCCACTTTGTTGCCGACACGTACCCAAAAAGGCCTGGCACCACGATGCGAACCGGGTAGCCGTGCTGCGCCGGAAGCGGCTCCCCGTTCATCGCGATCGCGAGCATCGCGTCACGACCGTCCATGATCACGTCGGTCGGCGAACCACACGTCCAGTCGTCGACCGAGCGCGACACCACTTGCTCCGCTCCCTCTTGGAGCCCAGCCTCGTTGAGAATGTCGGCAAGCGACACACCCTGCCACAGCGCGTTACCGACCAGTTCACCGCCGACCGGGTTCGAAACACACGAGAGCGTGATCTGGCGTTCCATCTGCGGCCGCGCGAGGAGGTCGTCGAAGGTCAACTCCAGTTCATTGTCGACCAAACCGGAGATGCTGAGCTTCCACGTGTCCTTCGCCACCTGCGGGACGACGAGCGCGGTGTCGATTCGGTAGAAGTTGTCGTTGGGCACGATGAAGGACTCGATGCCCTCGACGCCGAGCGAATACTCGTCCTCTGACCCCGATCCGCCGCCACCAGCGTCCTCCGACTCGACGTCAGGGAGGACGATGTCGGCGCGTTCGCTGTCGATCTCGAAGCGCCGCTGCATCAAACGGCCGACACCACCGGCCATCGCAGCCACGCTCCCGATGCCCACGGCACCCTGAACGAATTGTCGGCGATCGGGACCCATGATCGTCGGACGTCCGGTTTCCTCGTCGACCGGCCCCTGACGTGGCGACAGCCACCACAGCACAGCGAGCGAGACCACGGTGCCCACCAACGTGGGCATCAACTTGCCCAACGTTGGCGACGGTCGGATGAAGACGGCCCACGCTCCGATGAGGCCGATCGCACCGGTCAAGCCATATGCGAGACCTGTCGAGCCCTTCACGGCGAGAATGCCGATCACGGCACCGAGTACGAAGATCACGATCAGCGCACCTGCGACCAAGACCGCCTTGTCGCTGGTGCCGAATTGTTCGATCGCCCAGTCTTTGAGCCACTTGGGGGTGTAGTCGATGAACTCTTGCCCAACAGGCACGACCGGGGACGATGACCCTCGAAAGAGGCCGACAACGAGCTCTGCCACGGCAAGCCCGACCGCGGTGGCCAGCAAGCCGAGGCCAACACCTCGCCAGCGCGACACATCACGCTCTTGCACCTCGGCGTAGAGTCCGCTGTTCATGGAACAAGGTGTAGCCGATTCGGCAAGCGAACGCGCAAGAAGAGTGGTGGACGAGCTCGGAGTTTCTGAGAATGTTCGGTTGGCGGAATCACTTGTTTCCGAAGCGATCGGACTCATCACCGATCAGCCCGACACGCTCGACCTCAAGATCGCCACCGCAGCGCTCACCGAGATGCGCGCTGCGTACCAGGTGTTTGCCCCGTTCAAAGACGAGCAGAAGGTGTCGATCTTCGGATCGGCCCGCACGAAGCCCGACGACCCGCTCTACGGACAGGCCCGCGACCTCGCAGCACAATTGGCCGATCTGGGCTGGATGACCGTCACCGGCGCCGGACCAGGGATCATGCAGGCAGGCATGGAAGGCGCGGGACGTGACCAGTCGATCGGCGTCTCGATTCGTTTGCCCTTCGAGTCGGGCGCCAACTCCATCATCGCTGGAGATGAGAAGCATGTGTCGATGAAGTACTTCTTCACGCGCAAGCTGATGTTGATCAAGGAGTCGCAGGCGTTCGTGTGCTTGCCGGGCGGTTTCGGAACGCTCGACGAGATGTTCGAGCTCCTCACGCTGATCCAGACCGGAAAGGGTCTCCCGGTGCCGGTCGTGCTGCTCGACGCTCCGGGCGATCCCTATTGGGAGAGCGTCGACTCGCTCGTCCGCACGCAGCTCGTCGAACGGGGCCTCGTGTCGGCCGACGACACCGGGCTGTATACGATCACCGACTCGTGCGCCGTGGCGTGCTCGACCATCGAAGGCTTCTATTCGAACTATCACTCGATTCGTTTCGTCGGCGATCGGCTCATCGTCCGAATGCGGCGCGGTCCCGACGACACTCAGCTCAGCGAGGTGAACGACCGGTACGGACATCTCGTTGCGAGCGGGCGGATCGAGCGATCCGAAGCCAGCCGACCCGAACGTCGCGATGACGACCAGGTCGACCTGGACCGCATTGCGTTCGACTTCACGAAACATGGGTACGGCGACCTGATCGCCATGATCGGCGACATCAATCAATGGGAGTCGCCGAGCGAGTAGGCCCGGAATGGTTGGTGCCATGACCGTCCGGCCTGACACGATGGTGACGTTCGAGATGACGACCCGCACGAGGAACCCCCGATGACCCGCACGACCCTCCCGATCGCACTCGCTGGCGTACTGGCACTCTCAGCGTGCGGCGACAGCAGCACGCCAAGCGAAGCCGTGTTCGACGGGGAACGAGCATGTCGGATCGGGCAGCGCCTGGTCGACGAGACCGCGTCGGGTGACCGAGATGGCGTGATCAGCCAGATCGACCGCCTCGACGGACTCGACGGCATCGACACGTCGTCGCTCGACGTCGACGATCTCGACGAAATCGCCGAGGGTCTCGACGCAAACGCCGTCGAAGACCTCATGATCGAGTTCGAGGCAATCGACTGCGACATGGAAGCGCCGGACAGCTTGGTGGCCACCGCGACAACAGCGGCACCCGAGACGGCGACCGACTCGACCCCGACCGCTGAGGCGGCACCCGTCACCGACCCACCGACCACCGACCCACCCGCGACCGATCCCCCACCGACCGACCCGCCGGCCACCGACCCACCAACAACGCAGCCTCCGGCCTCGGACCCAGCAACGAGCGATGCGCCGCTGAGCACAACCCCTCCAGCTGCCGGCGATGCAGCGGTCGGCGTCCCCCTCGACATCGACTCCACCGGGCCCGGTTCTCCGGTTGGCCTCGACCGACCCACCGAGGAGATCATCGCCGATTACGGGATGAGCGGCATCTTGTTCAGCCCGAACACCAATGTCGTTGAACTGACCATCGATCGCAGCGACACCTCGTACGGCGGCGACCCCGAGTGGACGCGTCGTGACTCGATCACCATGTCGGCCACCACGACGATGACGCTCGAAGACATCCAGGCGGTCTATCGCACGGCAATCGAGGGTCTGGGAGTGGCCTACGACTTCACCGAGTCGACCTCGAGTCGGGACAACACTCGCAATGTCGGGCTCGAGGCCAGCCCCTCCGAATTCGACTCCGCGGTTGAGAAGTGGGACATCGTCATCGGTGAAGACGACGAGGTTCCCGGCGTCGTCGTGATCGAGGTCGGGCGATATCGCGACTTCGACGGGACGATCCCCGAGATTCCGGGCCCGGCACAGGAGCTCCTCTTCGGCACTGCGCAGCTCGGCGTCGACCTCGGCTGGACGTTGGCGTCATATCGCCTCAATCATTCGATCAACTCCTTCAGCGGCGGAACCTACGAGTTCGGCAGCGTGCGCTGGGACATCTCCGAAGACGACACGATGGTCGCTGCGGCCGACGCGATGAAAGCCGCACTCGGCGGCGGGCCGTTCGACAACGAGGAAACCGAAGACGACAACATCACCTGGTTCCTCCCGACCGACGACAGCCCGCTCTTCTCGATCCGCTACAGCGAATTCTCCGGGACCACCGCGTCGTACACGACCTGACCGATTCGCACTCAGTCTGCGAGCTCACGGAGCAGATGGGCAGCCTTCTCGATGGAGCGGCGCGCCTGCATCAACCGCTTGTCGCTCACCGGTCGAACCAGTTCGCCGTCGGCCGCTGCCTCTCGCAACCGATCGAAGGCAAGCTCGTCGATCTCTTCAGCGAGTGCAGCCAGCCGATCGGCGAACGCTTCGTAGTCCGACATCAGTCGGTGTCACCCAAGCCGAGCGCCTCGGCGACGATGTCGACCGGGTGCGCCACGCGCAGACCACGCTCGGTTGCCGCCGCCTCGAGGTGCATCGAGCACCCCGGATTCGCGCTGGAGATCAGCGTCGCGTCTGCGTGGCTCATCGCTCGGTCGATGGCGGCCAGCTTGCGGTCGCGAATGTCAGAGGCGAGCTCGGGTTGCAATGCAGCAAACGCGCCGCCCGCTCCACAGCACAGTCCCTGATCGTCGAGCTCGATCACATCAGCAACGTGGCCCAGAAGCGTCCTGACGTCCGCGTCGATCCGCTGTACGTGGCGAAGGTGACAAGGGTCTTGGACGATGACGACCGGCCGCTGACCGACCGGTGTCGCGAAACGTTCGACTCGCCCCGCCAAGAACTCGTTGACATCAACCACGCGCGCTGCGAAGTCGCGAGCAGACTGAGTACCGACGATCGATCCGTACTCCTTCATCGACGCGCCGCACCCGGCCGAGTTGACGACCACGGGTGCGTCACCAGGCATCGACTGCATGGTGAGCTCGGCTCGACGAACCGCATTCTGGTGCAAACCGGCGTGAACGTGCAGCGCCCCACAGCAAGCACCAGCGGAACCTGGGACCTGGAAGGTCACCCCCGCAGCGCCGAGCAGCGCAGCAGTGCGCCGATGCGTCGAACGCTGCCAGGCGTCCATCACACACCCGGTGAACAGCCACGCCTCGTCTCCGGTCGGCACGACGGGCGCAGGGCGCCGCAGCGGCAGTCGACTCACGCCCAGCCGCTTGGGAACAAGCCTCGCCCGTTGCGCTACGGCGAGTAACGACGAACCTGCGAGCAGCAGCCGGTGATGCCCCAAGGCCCGCATGGCGATGCGCTGCCACCACGGAGCGGTCTTGTTCGACGCTGCCAGGGAAGCTCGCGTCTGCTCCATCAGCGCGCCGAACTCGACATTGCTCGGGCACGCTGGTTCGCAACCCCGGCACTGCACGCAGGTTTCCATGAACTCGACGAACTGATCGTCGACCGGAGCGCCTTCGAGCTCAACGCCGCGCATTGCATCGATCCGACCACGCGGCGAATAGGCCTCTTCCCCGGTCACGCGGAAGGTGGGGCAATGTGGCAGGCACAGACCGCACGACACGCATGCAGAGAGCTTCTCCGGGTCGAGGTCGAGCACAGCTCGAACTCTATGCGGCTGCCCGCCTCGGAAATGCTTCTAGGGTCCTCTCGATGCCAGAGGGACACACGATCCACAAGATTGCCAAGGACCACAGCAAGCTGCTCGTCGACGAAACCCTCGAGGTGTCGTCACCTCAAGGCCCCTTCGCCGCACACGCCGAACGAGTCGACGGTGCCGTGTTGGAGCGCATCTACCCGTACGGCAAGCACCTGTTCTACGAGTGGTCGACCGGTGATGTCGGCCACGTTCATCTCGGCCTGTTCGGCAAATACACCGTCTACGCGACCGATGAGCCACCCGAACCTCGGGGCGCTGTTCGCATGCGTCTCACCGCCCCCAACGCCACGATCGATCTCAACGGCCCGACGGCGTGCACTGTCGACGAGCCCGAGTCCCGCGACAAGATCCTCAAGCGCCTCGGCCCGGACCCCATCCATCGTGGCGCCAAGCCCGACGTGATGTACGAGAAGATGTCGCGCAGCACGCGCACCATCGGCGAACTTCTGTTGGACCAATCCGTCATCGCCGGCGTCGGCAACGTGTACCGAGCCGAGATCCTGTTCGTCAACAACATTCACCCGCGCCGCCCCGGCAAAGAGTGCGACCCGGCCGAACTCGAAGCCATCTGGACGACTGCGCAAGGCATGCTTCGCGCCGGAGTCAAAGACGGCCGGATCCTGACGGTCTCACGCTCGGAGTCCGGCGTGCCGCGAGGTCAGCGCATTCCGCGCAGCGAAGCGACGTATGCCTACAAGCGCGACGAGTGCCTGCGCTGTGGAGCCGAGATCAGTCGCGCCGACATGGCGAACCGCACCGTGTATTGGTGCCCCACGTGCCAGGCCGAGTAGTCCTACCTGCCGGCTTGGACTACTCGAGCACCTCGAACCAGACCCCGTCCTGCTCGGTCCCCATGTAGTTGATGTAGACCTCGTCACCTTTGCGGATCTTGCGCGTGGCGGTGATGACCAACTCGTCGACTGTTTCGGTGGTGGTGGCATTGGGGTCGTATGAATGGTTGTAGAGCGATCCGTAGCCCAGCGCCAGCGCAGTGCGCCCGTCGCCCCAACCGAAGACGTAGCCTTCGGCGCCCGACTCCAGGTCGTCACCGCGGTCGGGTTCGGCAATCAACATCGGGCATCGCTCGACCTCGTCACCCTTGGCGAACGAACGAGTGGCGAACACGCCTCGCCCGGCCCCTGACGGGGAGTCTGCGACCTTCAATCCTTCTGGCACGAGGACCTATTCAAGCGGCGCCGCGCCGCAATCGTTCACTGAGCGCGCCAGGTCGGCGCATCATCATCCCCGCGCCAATACGCGAGTCGCCGGTCGGCCTCCAGTCGAGCGCTCGGGTCGGCCATGCCTGCCTTCACCCGCATCAACGTTGCAGCCACCAATCGGAGCTCGGCAAACGCCTCGGCGGCCGGGTCACGCCGACCCGACCACTCATACCCCGCCACGAGTTCGTCGTACACGCCGACCTCGCCGCCCCATCGTTCGGCCCAGGTCATCATCGGCGCGTGGTCCCATCCCCGCGGCGCAACACACAGCAGGTCCCAGTCGATGAGCAACGGCCCACGCTCGCTCATGATCACGTTTCCCGGATGCACATCGCCGTGGCACACGACCCGGTCGTCGAAGCTCGCCCAACCCGACCAGCGACGAATCGCGTGGCGGATGCCGGTGACCGCCGCAGCGTCGATGACATGCGCGACCTCCCCGAGTAACCCGTCGAAGTCCCACCAAGGAAACGCCGACGGGTGCGGTTGAGGAAGTCCGATCGGTAGATGCTCAGGGGCCATGGCGTGCACGATGCGCAACGCTCGGCCGACGGCGCACCAATCGATCGGCTCACCCGATGATTCCAC